>CAIMMA010000699.1 GCA_903842475.1 uncultured bacterium | reverse complement strand
GCCTTGGCGCCGGTACGGCGCGGCATCGATGCCTGGAAACAGACCGCCGGCGCCCGAACCGCCTATGACAATCTCAATCGATTGCTGGCAGCCTCGCAGGAAAAAATCGGGTTGGTATTGGCGCGCCAGCACGGCGGATTAACAGTCGAAAACGTTAGCCTTAACATCGGGGAAGCTTCGATCTTGCATTCCATAGATTTTGCCTTGGAGCCCGGTGAGATCCTCGGACTGGTGGGGCCCAACGGCGCCGGCAAGACCTCCTTGTGCCGCATGATCCTGGGCATGTGGCAACCGACCCAGGGGGTGATCAAGTGGGACAGCCAGAATGTATTTCAGCTTGAGAATGACGCCTTAGGGCAAATTATCGGGTATCTGCCCCAGAATGTCGAGCTGTTCACCGGGACGGTCAAAGAAAACATCGCCCGCATGGGGACCGTGGACGCCGAAAAAGTGGTGGCAGCGGCACAGAATGCCGGTGCCCACGAAACGATCTTACGGTTCCCCCAAGGGTATGAAACGGACATCGGTGAGGCGGGACTCAGTCTTTCCGGAGGGCAACGGCAACGCGTAGGGCTCGCCAGAGCCCTGTACGGGAATCCGAAACTCGTGATTCTCGATGAGCCTAATTCCAATCTGGACGAGGCGGGAGAACAAGCGCTTGTCGAGGCGTTGCATCATCTGAAACATAGGAAGGCGACAACCATTATGATCACCCATAAGACAAGCCTCTTATCGGCAGTCGACAAAATTCTGATGCTGCAAAACGGGGAACAGGCCCTGTTCGGCAGCAGGGATGAAGTTTTGGAACAATTGAAGGGAGCCAGTACATGCAAACGATGATTAAATCGTGGTTGAAATATTTTATAATTGTTGCGTTTTTCGGGGTCTGCAGCAATTTGATCTACCTGGCTTTACCCATCTATATGATGGTGGTCTACGACCGGGTTTTATTCAGTTTCAGCATGGCCACGCTGGCCACGATGATTGTGGGTGTATTGATCAGCCTGATGATGATGGCGCTGATTGACTATTTCCGGATGCGAATGACCGGGCAGATGGGGAACATCCTGGTGGAGAAATTGACCCCTTATGTCCTTAAAAGTTTCCACAGGGGTGCGGCAGGAATCAACCGGCAAGGATACTCCCGTGGGCTGGATGATCTGGAACGTCTTCGCAATGCCATCGTCCAAGGCCATATTTTACACATCCTCGATCTCCCCTGGGTCCTGATCTTCCTGGGGATACTGTTCTTTATCCACCCCTTGGTCGGGGGGGTGGCCACGGCGATAGTTTGCATGGTCGCATTTTTTCAAGGTCTACTCGGTGTTCTTGAGAAAAAACGGCATGTCATTGCCGATGTGGCCTATCAAGCCAATGCGGATTTTGCCCGAACCTGCCTGCAGCATGCGGAACTCGTTGCCGGGATGGGACTGTTGCCCCGTATCCGGGAACGATACCAGGAACGAGATCACAAAATTCTGATCCTGCGGTCCGAAACGGATACCTTTCACGCCGGAATCGGATCAGTGGTCCGATTTCTCCAACTCACGGCTTTAGCCGCGGTTTTCGGATCCGGGGTCTACGTGTTTTTTTCCGACAAGATCACCACCGGCGCCATTTTTGCCCTGGTAATGATCAGCGCCAGAATTTTTTCTCCATTTGAACGCAACCTGGCAGACATGAAGGCTGCCATCGAGTCAATAGCGGCTTACAAACGATTACACCAGTTTGTCAGCCTTCAGGAAGAAAAACAAAAACTGTCCTTACCCGTGCCCGCTGGTAAGTTTGAGGTGGCATCCGTATCCTTGCCGCTCAACGGCAAAGTGGTCCTGCAAAATATTTCCTTTTCCCTGGAACCCGGGGAATCCCTCGGGATTTCGGGGCCTTCATCCGCCGGCAAAACCTCACTTTGCAAGGTACTGCTGGGTATCTGGGCGGCTGGGGCCGGCAAGGTGCGGCTGGATGGAGCGGAAATAGCCCAATGGCCTGAAGATGAATTAAGAAAATATGTGGGCTACATGCCCCAGGAAGTTGAGCTGTTCCCGGTAAGTGTGGCCGAAAATATCGCCCGGCTGATGAAAGTCGATTCCGAAAAGGTGGTGCAGGCCGCCCAGAGAGCCGGCGTGCATGAGATGATTCTCAAACTGCCCCAAGGGTATGATACTAAAATAGATCAGACCGGGAAAAACCTGGCGGCCGGGCAACGGCAGCTGATCTCTCTCGCCAGGGCCTTATATGATGAACCGAAGTTAGTGGTCCTCGACGAACCCCATACCCATCTGGATGACCAAGGGTTCAGCATGGTGCTCCATGCCGTGCATTCTTTGAAACAACAAAATATTACTACCATAGTGGTCACGGACCGGTCCAATCTGCTCCTCCGCTTGGATAAACTTTTGGTGATGCACGAAGGCCAGGTGGCCTTGTACG
>CAIMMA010000698.1 GCA_903842475.1 uncultured bacterium | reverse complement strand
GGACGCAGATTAAGCAGCCAGCCGAGCAGCGGGGCGCTCACCCAGAGGGCCAGCCAGGGCAGGGCCTGGAGCAGGCTCTGCGGCCGGAAAATTCCGAGCGCCGCGGTGGCCGCCAGGCTGAAACAGCTGCTCAGGGCCAGGCCCGCGACAAAGAACGACTGCTGACGGGAGCCGCGTCCGGGAGACGCCTGCGCGGTCCATTCCAGCAGTCCGTGCCGGGAGATGGCCCGCCGATACCAGACCCGCAGGATGGCATCCAGGCTCACCGCCGCCTGGTGGGGCAGGAGGGCGGCATCGGTGGTGGCCCGTAGCAGGTCGTGGAGGACCTTGGACAGCTCGAAATATTTGAAGCCCTTGCGGGTGGTGGCCATGGTCAGGGGCTGGGCCAATGGATGAAATAGCAGCTGGACGCCCACCACCAACGAGGCCAGGCCGCCGATCCGCGGGGAAATCAGCCAGGCGGCCAGCAGTAGGGCCAGGCTGGTGGCGGGCAGCAGGCTGCGGCGCAGGTTGTCGAGGATCTTCCACCGGTTGAGCAGGGAAAGCGGATTGGCCTCGCGGCCGTCGGCACCGGTGGGGACGCGGGGGAAGATCCAGGCCGCAATCTGCCAGTCGCCGCGAATCCAGCGATGGGCCCGTTTGCTGTAACTCTGGTAGCCTTGGGGGAAATCGTCGAAGAGTTCAATGTCGCTGGCCAGGCCCACCCGGACATAGGCCCCCTCGATCAGGTCGTGGCTCAGGATTCGTTCTTCCGGGAAACGCCCCGACAGCACCCGGCTGAAGGCGCGGACGTCGTAGATCCCCTTGCCGTGATAGGAACCTTCGCCGCTTAAGTCCTGATAAACATCGGACACGGCCTGGGAATAGGGATCGATGCCGACCGCATCGGCAAAAAGCCGGCTGAAGATCGAGACGCTGGTGCTCGCCAGGGTGGGGCTGACCCGGGGTTGGATCAGGGTATACCCAGCCGTGACCCGACCTTCCGCATCAAAGCGCGGCTGATTGAGGGGGTGGGCCAGGGTTTCGATCATCCTTCGGGCGGTGGCGTGCGGCAATTGGGTGTCGCTGTCCAGAGTGATGACAAAACGGACGTCCGCCAACCGATCCGGATCACCCACCTCCACCAGGCGGGGCGCCTGTTCCGGGCGAGTGCCGTCGATCAGGCGGTTGAGTTCTTCCAGTTTGCCCCGTTTGCGTTCCCAGCCGATGAAATGCTGTTCGGACTCGCTCCAGACACGTTCGCGATGCAACAGGAAGAACCGCTCGCCGCCGTGGCGCGCATTGAGCGCTTCCATGCATTCGCGGGCGATCCGGAGCAGGCCGCTGTCGTCGGCGCGGCTCTGGGTGTCGGCATCGGTATAGTCGGAGAACAGGCCAAACAGCAGATTGGCTTCCTTGTTGGCCAGAAAGCGGATTTCCAGTTTCTCCGCCTCGTTCCGAATGGCCTCCTCATGCACCAGCATCATCGGCACCACCACCAGGGTGCGGAAAGCGTCGGGAATCCCTGATGCCTCGAAATCCATCTTGGCCAGCGGTTGGGTCGGCAGCAGGCGCGTGAGCAGGTAATTGACGATTTCGATGGCCAGCTGGCTGGCCGGGATCAGCAGGAGCACGCCCAAACCAAGACCAAGGAGCGGCGACGGCGAGATTCGTGAAAGGATAAGGAGCAACGCCACCAGCAAGGCGGTGCTGGTGCCGATGCCGAGGAGATAGATGCCGGTGTGATGGCGGAAAATCCATTGCAGCAAACGATACGGCAGGGTTTCGCGGCAGGCGAGCAGGCGGGCCAGCGCCGCTCGTCCTGCTCCGACCAGCCAGGAGCCGACGTGGTTCCGGCGTTGTTCGGTGTTGGCGGCGCGTCCGGCCTCGGTGGCCAGCTTGACCACCTGTTCCGCGACCTGGACTTCCGTCTGTGCCGCTGCCTTGGCAAGTTCTTCAATCGTCCGGCGATAGCGGTCGCGGGTGGCAAAATCCATGAGGGGATAGATCCCGGCGGGATCGAGGCGCAGCAATTGCTCCACCCGGCTGGTCTGCTCGAAGATCTCGCGCCAATCCAGCAGACCCAGCTGGCGCAGGCTGGTGAAGGCGTTGCCGCAGGACAATTGCTCCCTGGTTTGTCGGTTTTGTTCCTGGAGATTGAGCTCAAAGATGGGGATTTTGAGGGTGCGCTCCAGCCAGCTCTGTACCGGGCTGAGGGCAGCCGCTTCATCATAGAGCAGGCTGACCAGCTGCACCCCGAAATAGGCGCTGGGACGGGGTTCCGCCTGGGCAAGTTCCGCCAGGATGGCAAACAATTGGTTGGGATCGCGGCGATTGGCGGCGATCAGCCGGTTGGCCCAGAAATCCGACAGTTGCCGTTCGCGCAGGTCGGCCAGGGCAACGACCGCCAGGCTCTGGATGCTTTCGATCAGCGCCAGCCGCATCATCTGGGGCAGTGCCCAGAGTTCGCCGCTGGTCAGGGGGCGGACCGATTGATAGGCCTCGATAAAGGCGAGGATATTTTCCCGATCCAGCCGCATCTCGGTATGGGCGACCAGATCCTTGGCCAGGCCGTAGATGCAGGGCTGTCCGTGGTAGGGGTCGGTGGCGAGGACGGGTAGCTGCCGGTAAAAATGGCGGGGCAGGTTAAGGAGGATATCGCGGATGCTGCTTTCCAGGACGTACTCGTTATCCAGAATCCAATCGGCGGCTGCCGTGGTTTTCTGTTCCAGATTGGTGGCGGCGGTGAGATCGGCGCAGACCTGACGGATCCATTGGCGCGACTGTTTGAGGCGACCCAGCAGTTCGGTGGTGTGCTGCGGCTTGGGGTCCACCCGCTGCTCGCCGGCATGACGCTGGGCATGCTCCAGAATCTGTGTCGGGGTGAGTTTAACCGGAACGCCGCGTTCCTTCACGCGTCGCTCCAGCTTGGGATGCATCACAAACAGCGCCGGCGGCGTATCCCCGATTTCCCGAAGCATGGCCACCGGGCGCATTAAAGAGGCCACCGGAGCCCGGTGAATGAGGACGGATTCTCCGGGCAGGAGCCAGCGGCCATGATCGCGGATATCTCCCGGCGTGACGCCTTGGCGGGAGTGTCGGAGCCAGAGGAAGGCCACCATCATGCCCAGGGCGGCGCCGGCGGCAAGCAAACTTAAAGTAAGGGGACCGCTCCAAGGCGGCACTGCTTTCAGTCGCTGCACGATCAGCGCAGCCGCGAGGGCACACCCGCCGCCCAGGCAGGCCGCCAAGGTAATCCGCAGGGCCAATCGCCGAGTCAGGGGCTGCACGACATGCACAGCACCGCCCGAATCCTTCTGTACCAGGACGGTTTGGCTGAAGCCGTGTTGTTTGAGACTCCGGAGTGCGCTCCGGGCTTCCTTTTGTTTGGCGAAATAACCAACGAGAATGCCGATGCCCAATGTTTTTTCCTAGGTTCACTGCGGATGCGGAGGGTCCAGCCAGGGTGCGGAGCGCCTGTTTGAACCTTCCAGGGAGGAACGATGGCGATGGTTCCCGAGGATTTGACAAAATTTGAGGGTGGGGCCGTACTGCCAGCCTGCGGTTGCCCGGAGTGGTTGCGGATAAAGGCGATCACGTCGATCAACCGAGGTTGCGCTTCAGATCCGGTCAACCCGGATATCGGTGCTGCAATGGTGCGTTGTGGTTCCGCAAGAAGAGAATTTCTTGGCGGTGGGTAAGCAGCGGTGAGCAATGGTGGGCAGTACTGGTGCGAGCAAAAGCAGTGTTCGCAGACTCAAAAAGGGTAAGCATTATCGATAATAAAGCAACAAGCTTTCTCTTGCCCGGGAGGGGGACCGGATCAATGGTGCCGGTTTTCCGCACGGGTAGTTATTTGAAGGCACGGTTTGTGCACATCATAAAAATATCTGGAGGCAGAAAATCAGGGGCAAGGCGTTTGGCTGTATCAGGCCGAAGAGGTAACCATATATGCTTACATATCCGGAAACATCCCGGGAGGTACTCCTCGAAGAGGAATCGCTCCGGGATGGGCTGCAAAATGAGCGTAGAATTCTGCGCCTGGACGAGAAGGTAGAGCTGGTGCATTTACTGGCAGCGGCTGGTGTCAGGCGGGTGCAGGTGGGCAGTTTCGTCGATCCCCGCAGGGTGCCGCAGATGGCGGATACCGACGCCCTGGTGAGGGTGGTGCGGGCGGCGCTGCCCCAACTGCTCTGCACCGGACTGGTGCTGAACCGCCGGGGGCTGGAACGGGCCGTCGCCTGCGGACTGGCGCATATCAGCTGCTCGGTATCGATCTCCGATGCGCACAGCCGCAGCAATGTCCGGCGTTCGGCAGCGGAGGCCCTTGAATCGGTGGTGGGGCTGGTCTCCACAGCGGTCCGGCAGGGGCTCACCGTCCGGGCCGGGGTGCAGTCGGCCTTTGGCTGTGCGGAGGAAGGGCGGGCGCCCGAGGACAGCGTGCTGGAGGCGGTGCGCCGCCTGGCTGCGGCCGGGGCCGCGGAGATCAATCTGGCCGATACCGCCGGCATGGCCGACCCGGATCAGCTCAGGCAGCTGGTGGCCAGGGTGCGAGTCTTGGTGCCGGAGGTGCGGCTCTCCCTCCATCTCCATGACACCCGCGGGCTGGGGCTCGCCAACCTGCGGGCCGGCTACGAGGCCGGGGTGCGTTTGTTTGATGTGGCTGCCGGCGGCCTGGGCGGGTGTCCGTTTGTTCGGGATGCGGCCGGCAATGTCGCCACCGAGGCGGCGGTGCATTTGTTCCAGGGCCTCGGGGTGGCTACCGGGATCGATCCGGGCCGGTTGCACACGGTGGTTGCGCGCTACCAGGAACTGCTGGGACGAACCCTGCCGGCACCAAGGGATCGTTAACCATCCGCTGGGGTACCCACCAGATCCGCCCTCGCCCCTTGTTCTACAAAAATGTCGCACTCCTTCAAATTTGTCCAATCACCGACAAAAACCTGCTTGAACCGCTTTGGGCACATTTTTGTTAGTCAGTCTGTTAATATCCCAAAATTATAGATCTTTTTAAAATACTTCCGTCTGGCATGTGGTTTGCTCAATAAGAGTAAATCATCGCACACCAAAACAGGGGGGAGTATGGAAGCAACCGCATTAAAAGATCGAGCCAATCAGATCCATGTCAAGGGCGACACGCCTTTTGATATCGTCTGCAACAAAGACAGTCTGGCCGGGGCCGTCAGCCAGCGGGCCTGCGTATTCTGCGGATCGCGGGTCGTGCTGTATCCCATCGCCGATGCGCTCCACCTGGTCCACGGCCCCATCGGCTGCGCGGTCTACACCTGGGATATCCGGGGCGCGCTCTCTTCCGGGCCGGAACTCCATCGCCTCAGTTTTTCCACCGATCTCCAGGAAACCGATGTCATCTTCGGCGGCGAGAAGAAACTGCATGCCGCCCTGCGCGAGTTGATCGAACGCCATAGCCCCAAGGCTGCTTTTGTCTATTCGACCTGCATTGTCGGCATCATCGGCGACGATATGGAAGCGATCTGCCGTCAGGTCGAGGCGGAATACGGTATCCCGGTCATTCCAGTGAAATCCGAGGGCTTCAAGGGCAACAAGCGAGCCGGCTACCAGGCCGCCTGCGACGCCCTCTTCCGCCTGATCGGCAACGGCGACACCAGTGGCATCTCAAAGTATAGCCTCAACATCCTCGGCGACTTCAATCTCGCCGGCGAAATCTGGATGATCCGCGACTATTACCAGAAAATGGGGATCGAGGTGGTGGCCAACATCACCGGCGACGGTCGGGTGGCGGACATCGAACGTGCCCATGGCGCCGCCCTCAACGTGGTCCAGTGCTCCGGTTCCACCATGCAGCTGGCCAATATGATGGAAGAAAAATACGGTATCCCCTCGCTGCGGGTTTCTTACTTCGGCATCGAGGACATGGCCGAGGCCCTCTACGATATCGCCCGGTTCTTCAAGGATCCGGAGATGATGGAGCGCACTAAAATAATCGTCGAGCGCGAGGTCAAGCAGCTGGCAATCGATCTCGAGCCGTATCGCAAGGCCCTGGCCGGTAAAAAAGCGGCCATTTATGTGGGCGGGTCGTTCAAGGCCTTTAGTCTGGTCAAGGCCTTCCGCTTGATCGACATGCAGGTGGTCATGGTCGGCAGCCAGACCGGGACCAAGGAAGATTATGAGGAACTGGCAGCGATCACCGATCCCGGCACCATCATTGTCGACGACTCCAACCCCCTGGAGCTGACCAGCTTTCTCACCGAAAAAGAGGTGGATATTTTTGTCGGCGGGGTCAAGGAACGGCCGATTGCCTACAAGCTCGGCATCGGCTTCTGCGATCACAACCACGAACGCAAAGAGGCCCTGGCCGGATTTGAGGGCATGCTCAATTTCGCCAAGGAGGTCTACTCCTCGGTGATGAGCCCGGTCTGGCAGTTTGTGCCGCGCAAGAAAAGTTTGCCGACCAAATAATCCGATTTGCGTAACAAGGAGACCACCATGAGCAAGAATCCGCCGAAAAGCAAACGACCCAACGCCATCTCCACCACTAACGCCTGCAAACTGTGCAAGCCGCTCGGCGCCTGCCTGGCCTTCAAGGGCATCGAGGGTGCGGTGCCTTATCTGCATGGCAGCCAGGGCTGCGCCACCTATATGCGGCGCTATATCATCAGCCATTACAACGAGCCGATCGATATTGCCTCCTCCTCGCTCTCCGAGAAGCATGCGGTCTACGGTGGCGGCCCCAACCTCAAGCTGGGGCTGACCAATGTGGCGGCCAAATACCGGCCGGCCCTGATCGGGATCGCCACCACCTGCCTGACCGAGACCATCGGCGACGATGTCCGAATGATTCTGCACGAGTATGGCGAGGATACCAAGGGCTCCATCGGCCTGCCTGCCCTGGTCAATGTGTCGACGCCGAGTTATTCGGGCACCCATATGGAAGGTTTTCATGCCGCCATCCGCGAGGTGATCAGCCAGATGAGTGCCGGCGGGCCGCGAACCGCGACCATCAACCTGCTGCCCGGGTTTGTCAGCTCCGCCGATTACCGGCTGCTGCTTGAGATTATGGCCGGGTTTGGCCTGGAGTGCACCCTGCTGCCCGACCTCTCCGAAACCATGGATGGTCCCGCCCTGCTCGAATATGAAAAGATTCAGGGCGGCGGCACCCCGTTGGCGGCGATCAAGGCCATGGGCCGATCTCAGGCCACCATCGAGTTCGGGCCGACCTTGGGCGATGCGGCCAGCGGCGGCGATATCCTTCTGGAAAAATTCGCCATTCCCCGCCACCGGCTGGGCATGCCGCTGGGCATCAAGGAAACCGACCGGTTTTTTGCCCTGCTTGAACAGTTAAGCGGTAGGCCGACCCCGGAAAAATACGTCAAACAGCGGGGCCGCTTGATCGATGCCTACGTCGACGGCCATAAATACATCTTCGGCAAGCGCGCCATCATCTACGGCGAAGAGGATCTGGTGGTGGGGCTCTGTGCGCTGCTCACCGAGATCGGCATCCAGCCGGTGCTCTGCGCCTCGGGCGGGACCTCGGGCCGGTTGGCCAAGGCGATCGCCGCGGTCACCGGCGACACCCTGCTGGCCCAGCCGGAGATCCATGAAGGCATGGATTTTTTCGAGATCAGTGAGTTGGCCGAAGCACTGCAGCCGGACCTGATCGTCGGCCATTCCAAGGGCTTTCCGCTGGCTAAAAAGCTCGATATCCCGCTTATCCGGGTGGGTTTTCCCATCCACGACCGGGTCGGGGGGCAGCGTATTCTCCACCTCGGTTATGAAGGGGCCCAGCACCTGTTCGATACCATCACCAATGCGGTGATCGGCAAGAAACAGGCCGATAGCCCGGTTGGTTATTCCTACATGTAAACTGTGCATCCACAATAAAGGAGCCCGTTATGCTAAACGAAAACGATTTCAACCGTCATCCCTGTTTCAACGTCAAAGCCAAGGGCCAGTACGGCCGGGTCCATCTGCCGGTGGCCCCCAAGTGCAATATCCAGTGCAACTACTGCAACCGCAAGTACGACTGCGTCAACGAATCGCGGCCCGGGGTCACCAGTACCCTGCTCAGTCCGGACCAGGCGTTGGTTTACATGGGCAAGGTCCTGGAAAAGGAACCGCGCATCTCGGTGGCCGGGATCGCCGGCCCGGGCGATCCGTTCGCCAATGCCGAGGAGACCCTGGAGACCATGCGGCTGATTCGCAAGCACTATCCGGAAACCCTGCTCTGTCTCAGCTCCAACGGCATGCAGGTCGCCCCCCATGTGCCGGAGTTGGCCGAGATCGGGGTGTCGCATGTGACCATCACGGTCAACGCGGTCGACCCGGAGATCTCGCAGCACATCTACGCCTGGGTGCGGGACGGCAAGATTCTCTACCGCGGCCGTCAAGGGGCGGAGCTGCTGCTCGCCCGTCAGCTGCAGGCCATCGAACTGTTGAAACAGCACAACATCGTGGTCAAGGTCAATACCATCGTCATCCCCGGGATCAATGATCACCATATCGAAGCGGTGGCCGCGACCATGAAGCGGATGGGGGTGGACCTGCTCAACTGCATGGCGATGTTTCCCAACTCCGATACCGGTTTTGAGCATATCCCGGAACCCTCCAAGGAGCAGATGGAAAGCCTGCGCAACACCGCCGAGCAGTTTCTGCCGCAAATGCGGCACTGCACCCGCTGCCGGGCCGACGCGGTGGGGTTGCTCGACAATGATCGCACCGAAGAGATGCGCGGCTGCCTGAGCGCCTGCGCTCAATTGCCTAAGCCGGAAGAGGTGGTCCGTCCTTATGTGGCCGTGGTCACCCTGGAAGGGGTGCTGGTCAATCAGCATCTGGGCGAGGCCACCCGCTTCCAGATCTGGGGCGAGGACGGCCAGGGCGGCTACCGCCACATCGAGGACCGCCAAGCGCCCCCGGCCGGCGGCGGGGCCCAGCGCTGGTTCAATATCAGCCGGATTCTGGGAGATTGCCGGGCGATTCTGGTCAACGATCTGGGCGATTCGCCCAAGGAGATGCTCAAGAAGAAAGGAATTGTGCCGGTGACCATGTCCGGTTTCATCGAGCGCGGTCTCGAGGCGGTCTATACCGGCAAAGGATTGAACAGCCTCCAGGGGCGGATGCGCAAATGCAGCTCAAAAGGTGCCTGCGCCGGCGGCGGCAACGGCTGCGGCTGATTGATCCCACGCAGTTACCGTACCTTCTCCCGCTAGGGGCGCCTGGTTCATTGCCGTGTGAGGTTCAGGGCAATGAATCGGCGCCTCGTTGCGCTTGCTAGCAGGAACCGGGGAGCCTGACCTGAATCATGCTTGGTTTTTCACCCAAGCCAGCAGATCGAACAGCAGCATGCAGGTGGCTCTTGCTGCAAACGGACGCGAAAACTTTCAATCAATAGTACTGAGACGGTCCAGCGGGCTTTGCAGTTTGCGGAGGTCCCGGGCCATCACATGGGTGTAGATCTCGGTGGTCTTGACGTCTGCATGACCAAGAAGCTACTGCAGTACCCGAATGTTGACCCCGTTTTCCAGCATGTGGGTGGCAAAGCTGTGCCGCAGGGTCTGGCAGCCAACCTTTTTGTCGATCCCGGCCTGGGCCGCCGCCCGTTTTACCGTTTTCTGCAACCCGGATTCGAGGGGGAGCATCCGACAGTTATGCACATCACTTGATCCTTTTGAGCGCAACAGCGCTATGCTGTGGCTGTTTTCGGTTAACAGCCTCATGCATCTCAAAAACATCGTCGAATTTTGCAT
>CAIMMA010000697.1 GCA_903842475.1 uncultured bacterium | reverse complement strand
TCGATGTACGGCACCGAGCCCTACTTCTTGGCCCAGTTGGAAATCGAGCGAGCCGACGGCAGCCGCCAGCAGGTGGTGACCGACGCCACCTGGCGCGGCACGGTGGACGGGCCGCTGCGTTTCACCGGCATCTATGAAGGCTCAACCTACGACGCCACCAAGGAGCTGCCGGGCTGGGATCGCCCCGACTATAATGACGCCGCTTGGACCCCGGCCCAATCCGCCCCGGCCAACCTGAAAGTCGGTCAATTGGTCTGGCAGCGCAATGAGCCGATCCGCCGTACTCGTGAAATCAAGCCGGTCGCGGTGAACGAGGTGAAGCCGGGCGTGTATGTTTTCGCCTTCGACCAAAACATCGTCGGTTGGACCCGCTTCAGCTTCCGCGGCCAGCCTGGCCAAACCGTGGAGTTGCAACACGGCGAAATGCGTAACCCCGACGGCACGGTGTTTTTGGGCAACCTCCTCGTCGTCTCCAAACACCAGATCCAGTTGGACCGCTATACCTTCCGCACCGACCAAGTAGAAACCCACGAGCCGAGCTTCACCTACCACGGGTTTCAATATGTCGAGGTGCGCGGCCTCAACGCCAAGCCCGACCTGGCCAGCCTGACCGGCGTGATCACCAACAGCGATTGCCCCGAAGTCGGCCAGTTTACCTGCTCCGAACCGCTCCTTAACCGCTTGGCGGAAAACATCCTCTGGTCGCAAAGGGGCAATTTCCAAGGCGTGCCGACGGATTGCCCCCAGCGCAACGAACGCTGCGGCTACACCGGCGACGCCAATTTCTTTATGCGCGCGGCCGTCTACAACATGGATGTCGGGGCATTTTTTAATAAATGGTTGGTGGATGTCTGCGAAGACGCGCAGATGCCCCAGGGTTATTTTACAGACCACGCCCCGCGCACCTGCTCCGCCGGCGACAACCCCAATGTCGGCTGGTCCGATGCCGGGATCATCTGCCCGTTTGAAATCTACCGGACCTACGGCGACACCCGCGTCATCCGCGATCATTATGCGGCAATGAAGCGGAAGCTGGATTATATAAAGCGTAATACAACCGACGGACTGTTCACCGGGAAAATAGGCAATGGTGACTGGCTGAGTAATAAAGGTGGCATGGATAAACAGGTCATGGGCACCGCCTACGCCGCGTTTAACTTTAAACAGATGGCCGAAATGGCGGATGCCATCGGCGAGTCCGCCGATGCCGCCGCGTTCCGCAGTCAGGCCGAGAAAATGAGCACCGCCTTCGCCGCCGCTTATATTGATGCGGACGGACGGATTAAAAACTCCAGCCAGAGCGGTTATGCCCTGGCCTTTACGATGGGATTGGTTCCCGAGTCGCGCAAAGCCGCGATGAGTGCGCGGTTTGCGGAGGAGATGCAAAAATTCGAGTTTCATCCGCGCACCGGCTTTGTCGGCACGCCGCGTTTGCTGCCCGGGTTGCATGCGGCGGGTCAGGATGATGCGGCTTATAAAACCCTGCTGACCAAAACCGCTCCGTCCTGGCTCTACCCGGTCACCGTCGGTGCCACCACGATTTGGGAACAGTGGGTCGGTTGGGATGGGAAAAAGCCCGCAGGCGGCATGAACTCACTCAACCACTATTCGTTCGGCGCGGTCGGCGAATATTTATATGGTATGGTGGGAGGGATTCAACCGGACGCCCCCGGCTACCAGAAAATCAAAATCGCTCCAGTGATCCGCGAGGGGCTCACCTGGGCGAACACCCGTTACGATTCCATCCGTGGTCGCATCGTCAGCGAGTGGAAATATGACGGTCAGAATGTGACGCTCCAC
>CAIMMA010000696.1 GCA_903842475.1 uncultured bacterium | reverse complement strand
CTCCTCACTGAAATCCGCATAAACTGTTATCCCCAAAATGGTCATTTCGAATTTTTTAAAAAGTTGCAGCATGGCATAAAATGATGCAGGATTGCGATCAATTTTCAGCTCTATTCCCGCCCCTGGTTTTTTTGTGCCAAGCACCTCCAGAAAGGCATCGAAAATATTAGTTTCAGTAATAATACCGGCCAATTCTTCGCCTTGCATCACCAAGAGGGAACCTAATTTGTGTGTCCGCATCAACAGGGCTGCCTGCTCCAACGGGGTGGAAGGTTCCACGGTCAGCGGTGACGGGGTCATGACGGAAGCGGCCTCGATACGGCCTGCCTGATCAAGGGTTTCGACACTGACACTTGGATCAAAAATAGAAGGCATCGCCCTGAAGAGATCTTCGCGGGTAATGATACCGACCACTTTACCATCTTGCATCACCGGAACCCTGCGAACGCGCTGTTCACGCATGATCTGTTCCACTTCGAGGATAGGCTGCGAACTGCTGACCGTAAAGACATTGCTGGTCATCCAAAGTTTAACGAACATGGCGGCGCTCCAGGATCATTTTGTAAGCGGGGTCGCAATAATGCCGGATGTGGTCCGACCGCCAACGGCGGCAAGATGATCCTGCAACTTAAACTGAACGTTCGACATTGTTTTTTCTAAAACCATACGGCGATTACCGATACGAATTTCCGTCCCCTCAAACACCTTGCCACTGACGGCGATGACACTTTGCAACGCATGGGACAACCCATTGTCGGCCGATTTCGGAACAGGCGGACAGATCAGGTTCAAATCGGCCAGTTTCGCCTGAACCTCTTCCAAGTCGAGCGTCAATTCTTCATGCTCATCGGACCAAGCATTTCGACCATGCCGCATTTTCAGCGCCTCGATTTCTTTTTTCTTGGCTGTGACAATTTTGACTAAATCAAAAAAGAGCTGCATCTGCCGTGGTGAGACGGCAGCGGCCAAGAGGGAGGGCTCGGCACTATCCGAACCAACCCGACCGGTGGTTATGGAACCGGAGGCAATGAGCTGTGTGTGAATGACCCTGGAGGAGGAATCACAGTGTATGTCCCCGCAGGCATACAAACGGCTGGAAAAGGCACTTTTCCGAAGGATGACAGAGCCGTCAGCCGAGATTCTTCCGTGTTCGGCAATAGTGATGTCAACGTCTCCTTTGGCTTGGATTTCGGAAAGATCGCCAATCAACCCTCCCAGGACAACCACATTGCCACCTGATTTGACCTGAGCTTTTTCTATAGTGCCGCAGACCAAGATATCCCCCATGGCGTTCACCTTGAATTTTGGCATAATCGAGCCCTTGATTTCCAAGGCATCGTTGGAGTTGATATTGCCGGTTTCAAAATCAACGTCCTGGGCGATAATCTGCCGGGAACAAACCTTGACGGAACCTTCACTTACCTTTGAAAGTACGCCAGCACGGGTAGCGCGAATTTCTCCGGTTGCCGCATCGATGGCGGCATCGTCGGAGATATTGATAACGATGTCATTGCCCGGCTCAGGCGTCACTGGGTCGCCGAAGATGTCTCGACCGGGCGTTCCAGCCGTGGGGGGGATTTTAACGGCTATGAGTTGATCCTTGTTGACACCGATGAACATATTCCGTTCCCGAAAGTCGATCTCCCCGTTACCAAGAATTTTCCCGGGGAGTGGCCCGATTTCCATCTCAAAACGCAACCAGGCATCCCTGCCCTTAATCGGCAAAATACCCAGTGCAACCACAGCCCGCTGCGGCCGATTTTCTTCGGAGACTTTTGCCAGGCATTGTCCGAAAGCGTGCGGCAGTCGCCCATAACATACGCCCTCTTCATCAAGCATCCGGTCGAGCAATTCCTGTTCGGGTAACGACTGTCCAAGAGGGAGCGGTTTGAGCAAAAGAACAGCCTGCATCCTGTCCGGGGTAACCTTTATCAATTTTTCAATGCTGACTGTCAGGTGTTCCTCCGCTCCTTTTTTTTTACTGTGAACAGTGGGATAACCATTAACGGCAGCAATCAATTGCTCCCGTTCCCGATCGAACAACACATGATCACCGGCAATAAAAACTTGTTTCAAAGCGACCGGCGCTGAAAGCTTCCGACCGAACACATCCTTTCCCGATTGGCAGGGGACAGGAGGACCATTTTGCACAAGCACATCGCCCGAACGGACCAGGGGAGTTACGACTATCTGGGATTGGCGGACCTGACCGTGCTCATCGACCTCTTCAAAAGTTAGAGAACGAAGGGCAAACTGCAGCTGTAGGTCCTGGATTGCGCCAATCGGCGGGGTACCCGCGGCTAAAACGAGTGGCGCATCGAAAGATTCCGCCCGTTCAATATAACCAGCGGCGATGGCAATGGTCGCTGCATCAAGACCATGGACGACCCCTTTGGCAAGGAGTAGCCGGGCCAACGCTTCGCCCGAACCAAGCTGGACAAGCTCTCCCTCGGATGCAGCGGAATGAAGCGTGACGTGCAAATGGTCTGAGGAAATATGAAGGAAATAGCTTTTTTTATGCATTCTGCGCCGTGACCAAAGAAAGAGGCATTTTTTTAGTATTAACAAAAAGATCAGGCCGCGACAAGCTTGAAACACCGGAGGCTGAATTGAGTTCGTCACCTACAGTCTACACTTTCAAAAGTTTGCTCTACGACGAAGACGAAATCTTCTCAGCAGGAAACCAGAACCACTGACCCGCTCACCAGCCCTCGATCCCCAACGCACAGAATGTTGAACCAACCTCCTCCCCAAAAAAAAGGTTCCAAGCATAATCGCTTGAAACCCTTATG
>CAIMMA010000695.1 GCA_903842475.1 uncultured bacterium | reverse complement strand
CGTATTGATCCAGATCGGGCGTGCCGGTGGCCGTCCCCGGGGTTGTGGTCCCATTATCATACAACCCGCGGGTGTAATTAAGCCCCAGACTGGATCGCCAATTTTGATTGAACCCGTGGGTATAATCAGTGAAAAAGGTGTGCCGGTCGTAGTCGTTGTAGTCCTGATTGTCCTGTTGGCTGTAATAGTTGCCGCTGCCCTCATCATTGCGGAGTACGCTGTACGTGTAACCGCCGCCGATGCTGCTGCGTTCCGACAGGGTGTAGGCCGTTTGCACTGTGGCGGTATTGGTCCAGTAGGTTTGGCCGCTCAGATCCCGGGACAACTGGTCGGTCACAGGGGCGGTCGGTTGCCCGCTGCCGCTGGCAGAGGAAGTGCTATTGGAGTTGCTCGTGGAAACCGACGGGTCATCGGACCGAATGAAATCATCGGACACGGTCAACGACCAGAAACGGGAAAGGGCCCGTTCCGCTTTCAGGTTCAGGCGATGATCAACCCCGCTATCCTCGCTGATATAATCGTAATAGAATGTGGGGGCATAGGTGAGGCTCAGCGTATCGTAAATACCCTTCGATTCCACCGTCACCAGCGGACCGATGCCCACCTTCTTGGCATCCCCTTCGTCCGAGTTGGTACCGCTGGTATTTTGCTTATAAGAACGCGAACGAAAATCATAGGACGTCTCCGCCCCGCCGGTCACCGTTGTTTGGCGGCCATGGGACGGAGCGACCAGCACCACAGTCAGCAGCGAAGCAGCGACCGTTATCCATGACCTGCGATGAAAAATCTGCATATTTTTCCCTGTGTTCAATGAACGACCACGACATCCCCGGGTTCGATCAGGATATTTTTCTCGGCGTCCTTGCCTTTGAGATAATCATCGTAATCGAAATTAAACCGCTGGCCCTTGGACGGCTCTTTCTGCGCCCCACCCTCGGCGACCAGTTCGTTGCTCTGCCGAATAATGGTGATTTTTGAACTGGCCCATTCCGTCATGCCGCCGGCTTTGGCGATCGCCTTGACCACGGTGGTGGGAAAATCGAGATGAAACAGGCCGGGTGCTTTCACTTGACCCATCATGGTGTATTGTCTGCTGTTGCTCTGTACCAGGGAGGTGATGACGGTTGGCTTGTCAAAGACCGTGCTGTACAATTTTTTGAGATAATCGGCCAGTTGGGTCATGGTCATGCCGACCACATAGACATCGCCGATATTGCGTAACGACACCCGTCCATCAATGCCGACTTCCGCGCCGGCGCCGCGACCGCGGACCGCACCCTGGGCATCGGCCCCTGGTGTTGCAGCGGTTGCCGCAGAACTCCCCGGTCCGGCAGGGCTGCCCGGCCCAACCGTCATCGAACCTTCCCCATAGACTTCTACATAGAGAATGTCCCGGTAGCCGATGACATACTCATTGTCCACCTTGACAGCCCCCTTGCCGCCCATTATTTCCTGGCGATATTTCTCTTTGGTGTCGCTTTTCACCGGATTGTCGCCGGTCGATTCAGCAGCCCAGCACGACCAGGCCATCGCCATGCAAAGGAATAAGGTTGCCCAAATGGAGGCTTTTGCTGCCACGGAATGTTTTTTCATCCTATTTTCTCCCTATCTACTCAGTAAGTTTT
>CAIMMA010000694.1 GCA_903842475.1 uncultured bacterium | reverse complement strand
GACCACCGCTCTTCAGGGAACCTGCCGCCACGTCCGCCCTCTCTGCATCCCCCGGCAGCTTTACGGCTCCCCCTCTTGCGCTCTCTTGCCGACAGCCTCCGGGAAACCCCACACACAGGCCAGCTCAGAGGTGGGGAATGTGCGGTTCAGGTTGTCACGGGGTTACGTTCAGAGAGGTGAGGTCTGGCACACACCTCCGCGGTTCGCCTAACCGGGGTGACCATCACACCGCTCCGACGGAAGTATGCGGCATGGTCAGGACGCAGAAAAGCCCTCCCGTACGTTCAGGAGGGCTTCCCGAAGGGCTGCGCGAAGGCGCTTAGTTCAACATTAACTACTCATCCCGCTCTTTTCTATGGCCTGTACATCATCGGCACATACTCTTTGCACCGCTTCTCCGCGAAAATCTTCTTGAACCGGGCAAATCTCTGGATACCCCCTTCAAGCGGCACCTTGACCCAATCGTCACCGATGAGAGGTTTGGCGTATTTAACGAAATCGTCAGTCACATCATAGCCGCATTCGGTGATCCATTCCTGCGGCACCTCCCGTACAGAGTTCGCAACTACAGGTAACGAAACCTTGTCGTAGTAGGCTTGATAGGTGTCTCCGGGTTTGCGCTCAATGGTGGACATCCACCCCGTTCCGTCCTTGAGAGCCACTTCAACTGCATGCCTTGCAACTAGAAAAGCTTCCTCAAGATCAACATTGGAGGCAAGCACCGACACCATACGCTGTTCAAGCCCGGAAACATTGCACCAAGCCGGTCCATATTTGGAAAGCTTCTTTGAATTCAAATAGTGGGTGACAATTGTGCTGTTCGTGCGCCCGTAAGGATCTTCACCGTCGGTATTCCCAAAGGCGTCGCATTTCTCACTGAAAGCCCCGAAATCCTGCCCTCTGTTGACAATAACAATACAACGTCTGCTTCGTCTAAGCTCCTCACTGACGGTGTCGGCAATTTCCTCAAGAGTAAATTTCGATTCCGGCAAATAGAGATGTAACGGCATTTCACGGTTTGGATCACCCAGCCGGGCAGCGGCTGGAATGAAACCCGTGCCGCGGCCCATTGCCTCTAAGACGATGACGGGATTGTGCGTGCAACAACCTAGGCTCTCCTCGTTGGCATTTTGGACTATGTAAGCCCAATAACGTGCGATTGAGCCGTACCCCGGGGTATGGTCTAGGTACGTGAAGTCCTGATTGCCCAGATCATTATCAACCGTTTTCGGAATTCCCACTACGGTAAGATCCAGCTGTCTCTCTTTAGCTAGATTGGACACCTTATTGGCGGTATCCATAGAGTCATTACCACCAATGTAGAAAAAGTAGCCAATATTATGAGCTTTTAGCACCTCGATAATTCGCTCAAAATCTTCCGCACGATCTGCCGACAACTTATAGCGACATGTGCCAATAGCTCCTGCGGCAGGCGTTGTGGCCAAGAGATCAATTTCTCTTTGGGGTTGAGCCGCTATCTCAATCAGTTCCTCTTGGAGAACGCCTTCCATTCCGTGCCAGCCGGCATAGATCTTCCCGAATTTGGACGGGTAAGCGCGACAGGTTTCTATGACTCCTCGCAGGGAGTTGTTGATCACCGGCGTCGGGCCGCCCGACTGCGCAACCAATACATTCATATTCTTTGCCATGCTCGTTTCTCCATTGATGTCTATGCTTCTTCAAACATCATATTCTATCTGGTCCAAGGTCTATGCCTAAGACATATTCCACTATTTCAGTTCGTCCAGGATTTCGATGGTCGTATTAACAAAAATCTCGCCAGCTTGGTAGCTAAATAGTGCGTTCGATGCTTCATAGCCGCCTTCTTGAGCGGCTTCTTTGGTGACGACATAACCCTGCATTTCTCCGTTAGCAAGAGAAATAACAAAACTGTTTTCAGTATTGTTCTTTACTGCCAATGCGAATTCGATAAAGTTCTCTCCCTGCCATCCGACAAATTTCCAGTCGCCGATCTTAACGACTTGAATCTCAGCGGGCAGGCAGGCTTTGTAGGCGTTCTTAAGCACACCGTCATTTGCTGCTTTTGAAAGTGCTAGTGTTTCCTCAGCTCCGAACCAATCACACTCGGCGGTTCTTGTTTCCTGTCTTGGGGCATTTGATGCCCGCAAGTATTTGAGTTTATCTATTGCACTTTTAAGCTTTTTCTCAGCCTCTGCAACACTTGGGAACACTTTTTTTGGCAAGTCGTCAATTAACTTAGATTTTGTTGCCAATTCGATCTTATCTTTGAATTCAATTTCAGAGATAGCTTTTTCGACAGCTTTGCCTAATATCTCTCCTAACCTCTTAGCTTCCGCAAAAGTATTTGCCTTGGTTACATGCCTTGGACTTTGATTGCCAGCCGGGCCGGTGTGATGAAGAACAGCACAGTCTTTACCTAAAACATTTTCCTGTAGATATATTCTTGAAAGGCCTGGGAAATCACCGCTGATAAGCGTTGAATCTTCGTGCATTACTGTCGGGTGCATAGAACAGACCAGCATGCAAGCGATATTTTTATCATCGTAAGCTCTTACCATAAGCACCGGCACATGGTGGTCAGCAGGGCCGGAAGGGTCGCGCCGATTGGTTCCCACTCCGGTGTCATCTGCAATGGCTAGGCCAAGTTTTGCGGGCCGAGCATTTTTGTGTGCTTTAACTGCGGATTCGACAATGCAGTCTTCCATAAACTGAACATACTTTTGGTCGGCTTTTGGTACGGTGGGGTCGGCACGGTTGCTTATATAATCAACGGTATGCGGGCCTGAGTGCGTATGGGTGGCTGTTATCATTATGCGTTCAGCGGCAATGCCGGTCTGCTCAGTGATGCGTTTTCTGGCGTTGGCAATATTGTTCTTGCCAACAAAGACAATATCATTGGCAATGAACAAACAATCGG
>CAIMMA010000693.1 GCA_903842475.1 uncultured bacterium | reverse complement strand
ATCCCGACGGGTTCGGTGGCCGAGCTCACCGCCCAGGGTGCGGCCCTGCACCTGATTGAAAACCTCGACAGCGATGTCAATATCCGTTCGCTCAAGCAGACCCTGCTTTACGGCCTCAAGGGCATCGCCGCCTATGCCGACCACGCCGCCATCCTCGGCCAGACCGATCCGATTATCGCCGCCTTCTGCTACGAGGCCCTGGCGGTTATGCTGGTTCCGGGTCTGACCGTGGAGCAATGCGTGCCGGTGGCCATGAAGGCCGGTGAGATCAACCTGCGGGCCATGGAGCTCCTCGATGCCGGCAACACCGGCACCTATGGCCATCCGGTGCCGACCTCGGTGCCGCTGGGCCATCGCAAGAACAAATGCGTGCTCATCACTGGCCATGATCTCCACGATCTTGAGCTGCTGCTCAAGCAGACCGAGGGCAAGGGCATCGATATCTACACCCACGGCGAGATGCTGCCCTGCCACGGCTATCCGGAGCTGAAAAAATATCCGCATTTCTTCGGGCATTTCGGCACGGCCTGGCAGAATCAGCATAAAGAGTTTCCCAATTTTCCCGGTCCGATCCTCTTTACCACCAACTGCATCCAGAAACCGAAGGATGAGTACAAGGACCGGATTTTTACCAACGGTCTGGTCGGTTGGCCCGGCGTCAAGCATATTGCCGACAAGGATTACTCGGCGGTGGTGGCCATGGCCCTGGCGATGGACGGGTTCACCGATGAGGTTGACAACGGGCAGGTTATGGTCGGGTTTGCCCGCAATGCCGTGCTCGGCGTGGCCGACAAGGTGATCGAGGCGGTTAAATCCAAAGCAATCCGGCATTTCTTCCTGGTGGGCGGTTGTGACGGCGCCAAACCTGGCCGTGACTATTTCACCAAATTCGTCGAGCAGGTGCCCAGCGACTGCATGGTGCTGACGCTCGCCTGCGGCAAGTTCCGTTTCTTTGATAAGGATCTGGGCAATATCGGCGGCATTCCACGGCTGCTCGATGTCGGCCAGTGCAACGATGCTTATTCCGCCATCCAGATCGCGGTGGCGCTCTCGAAGGCATTTGGCTGCGGGGTCAACGACCTGCCGCTGTCCATGGTGCTGTCCTGGTACGAGCAGAAGGCGGTGGCGATCCTCCTGACCCTGCTCTCTCTGGGGATCAAGGACATCCGCCTCGGACCGTCGCTGCCGGCCTTCATCACCCCTGCGGTGCTCCAGTTCTTGGTGGATACTTTTGATATCAAGCCAGTGGCCGCCACCCCGGAAGAAGATCTAAAAGCGATCCTCGGCTGATATTCCCCCTTGTTCTTTGCCACTGTAACCTCAATAGACCTCGGCCGGACCCTTCGGTCCGACCGAGGTCTGCCCGGATAGATACCATGACCGATAATCACAAGACCTATCTCGTCCTGCCCCATTTAAACGCCGGACTGCTCAGTCCTGAAGAGCTCGAACAATTGGCGGCGCTGGCCCGAAAATATCGGATTCCGAAAACCAAAATCACCGGCGCCCAGCGGGTTGCTTTTCTGGGCATGGAGCCCGAAGCCCTGGAGGCGATGAAGGTCGAGTTGAATATTCCGGCAACCCCGCCGCATGTCCGCAACCGGGTGCATTACGTCCAGGCCTGTCCGGGAAACACCTGGTGTCAATTCGGCCAGGGGGATGCCTTGGATCTGGGCGAGCGGATCAAGCAAGTCGAGCTTGATGGTCCCTTGCCTTATAAGGTCAAGGTGGGGATTTCCGGCTGCCGGTTTTGCTGCTGCGAATCCTGGATGCGCGATGTGGGCTTGACCGCAGAGAAAAAAGGATGGCGGTTCTCTTTTGGCGGCAATGCCGCCGGCCGGCCCCGGATCGGCGATCTGGTGGCCGAAGGGTTAAGCGATGACGAGGCCGTGGCCCTGGTGACTAAAACCCTCAACTATTATCTCCATGCAGCCAAATTCAAGACCCGGTCCGCCCGCTTCATGGAACGATTTGGGATTTCGGCGCTGAAAACGGCCGTCCTGGGTTGATCGGTGTTATCCTTAACGTGAAGGGAATGTCATGAAAATACAAAGAAAAATCATTAAGATCGACGAGGAGCTCTGCAACGGCTGCGGCCAATGCGTTCCGGATTGCGCCGAAGGCTCGCTGCAGATTATCGACGGTAAGGCCCGCCTGGTGGCGGACAAGCTCTGTGACGGTCTCGGTGCCTGCCTGGGTTCCTGTCCAACCGGGGCGCTGCAGATCATCGAGCGCGAGGCCGAGGAATTCGACGAGGAAGCGGTGGAGCATTTCCTGGCGGCCAAGGCAAAGGAACCGCAACCGACGCCGCCGTTGCTCGGTGGCGGGTGCCCCTCGGCCCGGCTGCAGACCCTGCAGCCGATGAGCCCCTGTCAGGCCGCCAATGTTCCCGGCCTGCAATCCGGTTCGGCCCTGTCGCACTGGCCGGTGCAGATCCGGTTGATCCCGGCTGCCGCCCCCTTTCTGGAGAACTGCGACCTGCTGGTGGCCGCCGACTGCACCGCGGTTGCTTATGCCGGCCTCCAAAAAGATTTTCTCGCCGGTCGGGTGGTGATGATGGGCTGTCCCAAGTTCGACGACCAGCAGCTCTACGTGGATCGGTTCACCGAGATCTTTCGTACCCGCACGATCAAGTCGCTGACCATCCTAATCATGGAGGTGCCCTGTTGCCACTCCATGCTGCAAATCATCCGCCAGGCCTATGACGCCGTCAAGCCAACCCTTCCGGTGCGCCAGGTGGTGATCTCCACCCGCGGCGAGATCAAAGGGGAGTCCGCCTGGTAGCAGGCCTCTTGCACTCCGGATTCGCTGACCTCCTTGCGGTCGGGTTCGGGGTGGGTTTTTTTGTCCGGTTCCCGGTTCCCGGTTCCCGGTTCCCGGATGGCAAAGGCCGCTTGCACCTGCCAGCGCAATCGATCCTTGCCAGACGCTTCCTTTTTCAGCTACACTTGGTTTGCAAGCAATCATGCGCGTCTGTCGCAAAATCCAACCCCGTTGCCCCGGAGCCCCTGCCATGAAATCGAATCTGACCTTGATCGGCATGCCGGGTGCGGGAAAAAGCACCATCGGTATCATCCTCGCCAAAAACCTGTCGCTCGGTTTCCTCGATACCGATATTCTCATTCAGATCAATCAGCAGAAATCACTGCAGCAGATCCTTGACGAGAGCGATCACCTCCGTCTCCGCGCCATCGAAGCAAGCGAGATCCTCAAACTCAACATCAGCGGGCATGTTATCGCCACCGGGGGCAGCGCCGCCTACAGCGAACCGGCCATGACCCATCTCCAGGGGCTGTCCACCATCGTTTTCCTTGAAGTCTCCTTTGCCGAAATCAATCGGCGGATCCGCAACTTCGCCACCCGGGGGATAGCCAAGGCCGCCCATCAGACCTTCCAGGAACTATTTGACGAGCGGCAGGTTCTGTATAAAAAATATGCCGAACTCACCCTCTCCTGCGATGGGCTTGACCAGGAAGAAGTCGCCCTGGAGATCGCCCGCCTGCTTGGCACATCCTGCACAGGCGAGCGCGTGGTCGGCAAGTAGCCGTTTTTTTCTATAGGTATTTTTACCTATTCTTTTGACTTCCTCATTTAAAACCACATACAATCATTTCAAATTGAAATGGAACTCTCACCATGAGTGGTTGCCAGGGCCTGGCTGTTTGTGCCAGGTGGGGCGGCAGCCGCTTTTGAGTGAGTTTGGCCCTGCAGCTTCGGGGCGTGCGGACTCCGGAAAAAATGTTTTGTTACGAAGGAAATAGAGGCGTGTATGAATTTTTCATCGATTCGTTTTAAACTCATTGTCGGCGGTATCCTGGTCGTCCTGCTGCCGTTGCTGGTGAGCGGCTATTTTGCCACCGCCAATTCAAGCAAGGCGGTCACCAAATACAGCATGGCCAACGCCCAATCCATTGCGGAAGGGTTGGCGATGCAGGTCTCGGCCACCCTGGAGGGTGAAATTAAATTTGCCGCGGCCTTTGCCGGCCGCACCCAGGTAAAAATTGCCGCCGAAGCCGTCAATGCCAAGGGGATCGCTGGTGCGACCGAGGCTGCGGATGTGATCCGCATGGATATGAAAAAGCGTTTTGAAGCGCTGAAAACCAATTATGCCGGCATCTTTCTTGCCGATGCCGCCGGCGCCGTCTATGCCGAAGCCACCACTACCGGCGAAGAATTGAAAGGACTGGACCTTGCCCAGAACCCCCTGTATCAGGAAGCCAAAAATACCAAAAAAACGGTCAGTGGCGACATCATCCGTTTGAAATCGACCAATGAACCGGTGCTGCTCCTGTGCGGCCCGGTGTATTCCGACAGCGGCGCCTTTTTAGGCGTCTTCGGCGGGCTCTTGAAGGCGTCGGTCCTCACCGACCTGGTGACGGCCAAAAAGATCGGCACCACCGGCTACTGTTTCATGGCCAATAGCGCTGGGATCATTATCGCCCATCCCGATGCGAAACATGTCCTGACCCTTGATCTGAAGACCCTCAAGGGCATGGAGGCAATCAACAAGGCCATGATGGCCGGGCAGACCGGCGCCGAAGACTATGTCTTCAAGGAGATCGACAAAGTCGCCGGCTTTGCGCCGATCAAGCTCAAGGGGTGGAGCCTTGCCGCCACTCAGAACTCCAGCGAATTTCTTTCCAGCGTCATCACCTTGCGCAATACCATCGCCCTGATCACCCTCATCTCGATCACGGTGACCGGGATGGTGGTGTACCTGGCGGCCTCCTCGATCACCCGACCGATCAACAAGGCGGTGGCCAGCCTCAAGGACATAGCCCAGGGCGAGGGGGATCTGACCATGCGGCTGGCGGTCACCTCGAAAGACGAGGTCGGTGAACTGGCCAAATGGTTCAATGTTTTTGTGGAGAAATTGCAGAAAATCATTGGCAATATCAGTGCCAATACCCAACAGGTCAACCGGTCGATCGGCGAACTCGCCACCATTGCCGTTGACCTGTCGAAAAGCGCGGAGGATACCTCCGGCCGGGCCAATAGCGTGGCCACGGCCGCCGAGGAAATGAGCGCCAATCTCAACGGGGTGGCGGCCGCGATGGAGCAGTCGACCACCAACACCTCGATGGTGGCCAGTGCCGCCGAGGAAATGACTTCCACTATCTCCCAGATTGCCCAGAACGCGGAGCAGGCCCGGATGATTTCCGAAAAGGCGGTGAGCCAGGCCGCCAACACCTCGGAGAAAATGGCCGAACTGGGGAAGGCCGCCCAGGCGATCAGCAAGGTCACCGAAACCATCACCGAGATTTCCGAGCAGACCAACCTTCTGGCCTTGAATGCCACCATCGAGGCTGCCCGGGCCGGAGAGGCGGGCAAGGGCTTTGCCGTCGTGGCCAACGAGATCAAGGAACTGGCCAAGCAGACCGCGGCTGCTACCATGAACATCAAGAGCCAGATCGAAGGGGTTCAGGGGACAACCAAGTCGACGGTGGAAGAAATCAACCAGATTTCGAAAATTATCAACAGCGTCAACGAAATCGTATCAACTATTTCTATCTCCGTCGGCGAACAGTCCGCCGCCACCGAGGAAATCGCCAGCAATATTGCCCAGGCTTCGCTGGGACTGGGCGAGGTTAATGAAAACGTCAGCCAGAGTTCGGCGGTGGCCGGCAGCATTACCCAGGATATTGCCGGGGTCAATGTCGCCTCCAACGAGATTTCCAACAGCAGCCAGCAGGTCAAATCGAGTGCCGATAAACTCCAGTCGCTGGCCAATGAATTGCGGGATATTGTCAACACCTTCAAGATTTAAACTGCGGGAAAACCACAGGGGCGGACAGCGGTTTAGTTGCGCGCGGGGAGGCAGGCGGTACGCTTTTGCCTCCCCCTTTTTTTTTACGCTTCAGGCAAATTAATCGTTGTTTTGGCGAAAAAAGCTTTCCTATTGCATAGGCCCCGTTTACAATTCCGCTGTTGCAGTCGTATGCTGCGGCTTATGAAGAGACCAACCCGCCTGATACGCGTGCGGGCATCCTTTTTGAGACGGTTAACCACCTTGTCGAACCCACCTACCATTGCACAACGCATGCTTAATTCTTTGTCTATAACCGAGGCTGTCGATAGTTGCGGTCATCTCAGTGCGACCCTGACCGATTTGATCGATGTCATGGATATCGCCATGTGGGAACTCGATCGCGATTACAAAGTGATCGGGTTCAACCGCAAGGCCAAGGAGATCTACGGCGCCTCGGCTCTGGGGAAATGCTGTTATCAGGCCGCGGCCCAGCTCGAGACCATCTGTGACGACTGCCCGGCCCAGAAGGTGTTCGATGGCCATGCCAGTGGTCGGTCGGAACGACAGCGCACCCGGTATACCGGGGAAACCATCTATATCGATCACATCGCCACCCCCATCAGAAAAGACCAGCACGGGCCCGTCACCGGCGTGTTGGTGCTCATCATCGATATCACCCATCAGAAGAAACTCGAACAGGAATTGATCGCGCACCGCAACGGGTTTGAACAGACGGTGATCGAGCGAACCAGGGATCTGGAGAAGAGCCAGGAGCTCTACCGGCAACTCTACGAAGAGTCCCGGAAAGGGGAGGCCTTATATCGTTCACTCCTTAATGCCGCCGCGGATGCCATCGCCATCTATGATCTGCAAGGGTGTGTGCGGTATCTCAATCCCAGCTTTTCCCAGACCTTTGGCTGGCAGGTTGAAGAGTTCCAGGACAAGCCGTTGCTCTGGCAAGCCGATGGCCAGTCCGACTTCGCCACGGGAGAATTTCGCTGTCTTCTTGAAACCGGACAGGCGATCCATAATTTTCTCACCAAGCGTCCAACCAAGGAGGGCAAGCTCCTTGATGTTTCGATCAGCGCCGCTCGCTATGGTGATCATCAGGGCAACCCGGCCGGTGTTATCTGCAGTTACCGTGATCTCACCGAGGCCAAGGCGATGGAACTGCAATTCTATCATGCCCAGAAATTCGAGGCT
>CAIMMA010000692.1 GCA_903842475.1 uncultured bacterium | reverse complement strand
GCTTTGCCAATGTTATGGCTTGCATTTTCCGATGGCCTCGTGGATACGGTTTTCAGTGTTCGTTTACTGCGTTGAAGATCATATGAGAGGATAATTAAATGTGTGGAATAGTAGGTTATGTCGGCACCAGAAGGGTTGTGCCCATTCTGCTTGAGGGATTGCGGCGGCTTGAATATCGTGGCTATGATTCGGCTGGACTGGTCTACCACTTTGAAAACCAATTGGTGCGTTACCGTGCCAAAGGCAAGCTGGTCAACCTCGAAAAGGTCGTTGACGAGCATATCGGCGTGGCCAGCAGCACCGGCCTCGGCCATACCCGCTGGGCAACCCATGGGGCGCCCACCGAGAACAACGCCCATCCGCATACCGATTGCACCGGTGAACTGGTGGTGGTGCATAACGGTATCATCGAGAACTACAGTGCGCTGAAAAAAGAACTGACTGGCAAAGGGCATACCTTCACCTCGGAAACCGATACCGAGGTTCTGGCCCATTTAATCGAGGATTGTTTGCAAGGCGATCTGGTTGCGGCCGTGCGCGAGGCGCTGGCCAGGGTGGAGGGTTCCTATGCCATCGGGGTGCTGTGGGCTAAGGAGCCCGAGCTGCTGGTGGCGGCCAGAAACCACAGCCCCCTGGTCATGGGGGTGTCCAGCGACGCCTGTTACATTGCCTCGGATATCCCGGCACTGTTGCCCTACACCCGTGACGTGATTTTTCCTTGATGACCGGGAAATGGCGGTGTTGCGCAAGGGTACCTACACCATCCTGCAGGTGGATGACGGATCCGAACTGGAAAAATCGATCACCGTTATCGACTGGAACGCCTCGATGGCGGAGAAGGCCGGATACCGGCATTTTATGCTCAAAGAGATTTTTGAGCAGCCCCAGGCCATTCTCAACACCATAAGCGGTCGAATTGTTCCGGACACCGGCATCGTTGATCTGCCGGAGATCGGGCTCGATGCTGCGGCCCTCAACCGGATCGAGCGGATAGCCCTGGTCGCCTGCGGCACCTCCTGGCACGCCGCCTTGGTGGCTAAATACTGGATTGAGAAATGGGTGGGGATTCCGGTGGAGGTCGATATCGCCTCGGAGTTCCGGTACCGTCGGTTATTAGTCAACGAGCGGGTGCTGACCATTGCCATTTCCCAGTCCGGTGAAACCGCCGATACCCTGGCCGGTATCCGCCGGGCGGCGCAACTCGGTTCCAAGGTGCTGACCATCTGCAACGTGGTTGGATCCACCATGACCCGGGAGGCCGATGGGGTGATCTATACCCATGCCGGACCGGAGATCGGTGTGGCCTCGACCAAGGCCTTTACCAGTCAACTGGCGGCGCTTTTCCTGCTGACGCTGTACCTCGGCCAAGTGCGTGAAACGATGCAGCCTGACATCCAAAAGGCGTTAGGTGCTGCTCTGGTCGACATTGCCGAAGTGATCGAGACCGAGCTGCCGCGTTTGCAGGAGGAAATCAAGGTGTTGATTGAACGGTACTATGAAGCCAAGGATTTTCTCTTTGTCGGCCGGGGGCTTAATTATCCCATCGCGCTGGAAGGGGCCTTGAAGCTGAAGGAGATTTCCTATATCCATGCCGAAGGCTATGCCGCCGGTGAGCTTAAGCACGGCCCGATCGCCCTGATTGATCGGGATATGCCGGTGGTGGCCTTGGTGCCCAAGGACGCGGTCTATCTGAAAACGGTCTCCAACATCGAGGAAATCAAGGCTCGACAAGGCCGGTTAGTACTGATTGGGACCAGCGGCGATCAGCATCTGGGCGCTCTGACTGATGATGTGCTGTATTTACCGGAGGTGCATGAAGACCTGAACCCGCTGCTCTACACCATCCCGGCCCAGCTGCTTGCTTATGAGATCGCCCATCGCCGCGGCTGCGATGTCGATCAACCCCGCAACCTGGCTAAGAGTGTGACCGTCGAATAGGGTGTCCTGATTTGGTTGTTTTGGGTGCGCTCTCCAGGTTAAGTGAGAACGCGCCCTTTTTTTTTGCACGGGTGCGTTGCAATGGATCGTCGGTAACCGGCTGGTATGATGAAGTTGTGAAATTTTTCGCATGCGAAATCACCGGTGCGGCATCTCCTCGCAACCCCGGAATGTTGGTATGCTGGATGCGGACCGCATGGCGTCCTTCCTCGCAGGCCAGCCGCTTGCCTTCTTTGCGGGGCAGCCGAAAGTGCAATCACAACGCAATACATGGATCGCGGAGATACCTGTGGGCGGCGGGTCATCTTCTGTCGTCAAATCTTCAATTGACCAGGGTTGCAACGGGTTTGGGCTGCTGAATATAAAAACCTTGGGCTCCGTCGAGGGGCATCTTGGCTAAGAGATGCCACTGGTTCTCGTTTTCGACAGCCTCGACGATGACCTTTATATCGAGGCTGTGGGCGACATTGCACAGGGCATTGATAAAGAAATAACGGTCGCTCTGTTCATTGAGCATCTCGCTGGTGATCGCTCGGTCGATCTTGACGTACTCAGGCAGAAGCGATTTGAGGTAGCCGAAATGCATTAGTCCCTGCCCAAAATGATCAACACCGACTGCGTGCCCCTGTCTTTTAATAACTTCTGAGAACTCCTTAATCAGGTCGCCATGGCGAATCATCCGGAACTCTGGAAATTCAAAATTAAGTTGCAGGCCTGCTTGGGCGCATTGCTCGAGCTGCCGATGAATCCAGGCGACAAAATCCCTGTCGGTGAGGGATAGCGGCGACAGGTTGATCGCTATTCGATGGGGGGAGAATTGCTGAACCGGTTGATCGAGCAGTTTTTCGATGATCATTTTATCAAGCGCGGGCATCAGGCCAAGGCGTTCTGCCATGGGGATGAACATGCCTATCGATAGATGTCTTCCGGAGGCGTCTATCATGCGAGTAAGGATCTCGTGATGCAGGGTTTTGTGGCGATCCTGGAGGCTGACCGTTGACTGGGAGTACAGGATAATCGATCGATTGGCGATGATTTCCTCCAGTAAATCCTTCAGCTCGGTTTTACCGGCCCAAATAGTTCCTCCCCCTTCGATCAGGGGAAGTAACGCAACCTTATGATCGCGATTATACCGGGCCGTATTCAAAGCCGTATCAGCCCTTGTTAACAACTGACTGAAACTGGCCGCCTGTTCATAATACACACCACCACTGCAAACCATGACCTCGGTCGCGCCTGATGAGGCGGTTGCGACTTGCCTGGACAGGCCTTCCAAAATGGTATCTGCAATCTGTACGGTGCCCTGCTTGTCGTTATTTGGCAGGAGCAGGGCGAAATCGCCACCTCCCATCCTGGCGAGTATGGCCTCGGGCATCTCATGGCAGGCCTGTTGGATAATAATGGCGGTGTCCTTGATAATCCGGTCGCCTTCCTGATAGCCATTAGTTTGGTTGATGGCCAGGAGGTCCTGGATTTGAAAGAGCAGGAAGGAACCCTTGACCGCCGCCTCCTTGCCTTCGAGCTTCGCTTTGATCTGGGATTCGAGGTAGCGCCGGTTACCGGTGGCTGTCAGCGGGTCCTGATAGTTGAGCTGCCTAAGGCTATCGGCGAGAGCAGCCTGTTCGTGGAACATCTCGCGTATCCTGTCGGTCATCCGGTTCATGGCGATGACCACCCTGCGGAGCTCCCTGGTTTGCGGCAATTGCTCCTGGACATGGAACTGGCGGTCGCACAGGGCCATCGCCTGTTCTTCGACTCTGCGCAGGGGTTTGAGCAGGGCCCGCAGGCCGAGGCCTCCAAGCAAGGCAACGATCACACCGGTGAGCGAAAACCATAGGGCCGTATTCCGGGCGGCCAGCCAGAGGTTCTGATAGGCGTATCCGGGATGCGTTTCCACCGTGACCACCCCGGTCTGCTGCCAACCGTGCATGACGAGGGCCGTGGCCCTGGGGGCGGAAAGCGGCACCAGGCGGATGAACCAAGCCGGCACCTCCTCCAGGGGGAGGTCGGCGTGACGTTCGATCAACGGCTTTCCGTCTACGTCACGTAAAGCAATGATCCGGTAGTTCCCTCGATCAAAAAGCGCATTTATAATGGTTGCCATCACCGGAATATCGCTACCTTCTGCAAGGGTAGTGAGGGTAAGGCCCAGGGAGGTGGCTGTGTCTTGAGAATGGGACTCCATCTGGTTAACCAGGAAATCACGGGTACGTTTAAGCTCGCCTATCCAAAGACCAATACAAAGGCAAAGCAGGATTGCCAGAGTACTGAGCAGCAATTGTCGGTATAAGGTCATGGGGGTATCCTCATTTTGGATGTAACTCTTCGATCATTTTTGCTAATAACTCCCGCCAGGGTCTCACTCGCCGGGCATCGCCGATCATGTCTCCCTTTCCCCGTTGTTTTGCCGCCCATAAACCCGAGGCGTTGAAACTGTAGATAGGAAGCAGATCGGTTCTTCTGGAAGAAGGCTCAATAGCGTCGACGAGGCTGTCGAGAACCAGCGGTTCCAGGCCAGGTCCAGGATAATAGATGAGGACCAAATGGGACTGATTAAGACGTAGAGCTGTAACATAGGTCAGGGTCAGCTGTTTTTCCGCCACCCCGAGACCGATGAGCGTGAAATATTTTGCGATGGCAAAATCTTCGCAATCGCCACCATTGCTGGCGAGAAACTCGGTGGGGGTTGCCCAGTAATCCTCTTTGCCCCAATGGGTGATATCACTTACGAAAGGAATCCTGTTGAAGAAACGGTTTGCTTGCTCGAGCTTAATTAAATCGTTGGCGCCCTCGGTTCGCATGAGGTCTTGCCAGGCAAGCAAACGCTTGCGCGCAGACGATCCATATTGATCTTCAGCCCGGCGGAGTGTGCGTTCACTGATGACAAAAGAATCCCCGGCGAAGCCCGGGATGACCGATACTGTCAGGAGGAGAAAAGCTATCCAGAGGACCGGGATACGTTGCATGACAGTGAAAAATTCCGCCAGGAGGTATTGGTTTACCCTCAAGCAAGAGGTGGTGGAGCGATGAAGAAGCCACTGCAGATTTTAAAGATATCGTGATTTGAAAAGATACTCTATTGTCATAGAGGGGCGCTATTATTAAAGCGATTATTTTGATAATCAGAACTTGCCAGGATGATTACTGAATTGTAATATAGCGCGTCAGGCCGACATCGCAGGATGATATCTGGAATTTACGCCGTAGTTTTTTTGCGGCGGAGGCGAATATGCAGCCTGAGCACAACAAAAAGAAACTAATCGTTGGCCTCTATCAAGCAGCCGACTGTTACGGCAGGGGCACGGTCCTGCCTGTAATTGGGGCGTAAACGTAATGCCGACGATATCTCCAGATACAGATCTCCGCCCTGTTTGACGAATTGATGTCGCCATAAAATGCAGCGGAATGTCGTCCATGAAGGCATGGCGCAAAAAGAGGAAAATACCCGTTTTTTCATTTCGGGCGCAGCGATAACTCTCTGGAATATATTGATATATTTCTCATCACCTTGCTCCTCGAAATGGCAGGAATCGATTTTTGGCGAAACCCTCAACTATAATCAACTGAAAGCCGAAGAGTTGATTGGGGAAAACAGATTGATCGGACGCCTTGGATTACTCGCCACCATGGCGGTGTTGTTCACCGCGCGATTCACCCTCGCCGCACCGCCCGTGCTCGGGTTACCGATCAATTGCCAGGTTGGTGTTGATTGTTATATCCAGAACTTTGTTGACCATGACCATGGACCGGGATGGCGCGACTATACATGTGGCTCACTTTCCTACGATGGTCATAACGGTACGGATTTCGGAGTCGCTGACCTGGTCACGATGAAAGCCGGTGTCGATGTGTTGGCGGCCTCTGCAGGAACGGTAATCGCCGTCCGTGACGGAGAGCCGGACATTTCGGTACGTCAGCGCGGTCGCAATGCTTTGGCAGGTAAGGATGCTGGCAATTCGGTACGTCTTCGCCACAGTGACGGGTGGGAGACCCAATACGGCCACATGAAACGTGGCAGCATCACGGTTCGTGCCGGGCAGAAGGTGGAATCCGGTACGGTTTTAGGCCAGGTTGGGTTATCCGGAAATACGGAATTTCCACACGTAGACTTTACCGTGCGACATCTGGGGCGACCAGTCGATCCTTTCGCGCCGGCACAGCAAGATTGCGGGGGCAGTGAAAAGGCACTCTGGGACCCGACCCTGGTCAAGACGCTCAGTTACCGCCCCACCGGTCTTCTGATTGCCGGTTTTTCGCCAGAGCTTCCCAGGCGTGAGCAAGTTGATGCTGGCGATTATTCTGCGACCAAGCTTGCACTGGATGCATCATCGATTGTCTTTTGGGTGGTAATGTTCGGCCTGCAGGAGGGGGATATCCTTGAAGTGCGCTTAAGCAACACCCGCGGCCATGTGTTGGCAAGTAAACGTAAAAAGGTTGATAGTAACAAGGCTATCGCGTTTGCCTTCGTCGGGAAACGTAATACCGATGGGGTTTGGCCTACCGGTACATACACCGGGCGTGTTATTTTGTATCGCGGTGCTTATATGGTGATAGATGAAGGTCGGTCCATCGCCGTGCATTGAGTTGAAGTGATGGATCTCTCGAGGTTTCGTATGGTGGTGATTAGCGAAAATGTCCCAAATATATAGGCTCCTTTTCTGCTGATGGTAGATTTCTAACGAGGGTCTTTTTTTTGTAATATTCATGAAGAG
>CAIMMA010000691.1 GCA_903842475.1 uncultured bacterium | reverse complement strand
GTGATATTGCTGTTATGATTAATAAACAGGTTGAACAATAAAATAATTTTTAGGTATTTTATACGATCTGTTGTAAGGGCACCGCTATAGGTAAAAATGAGAGAATAAGAAATGAATACACTTTTGAAAGAGCGAATTGTTCGCACTTGGTTAGATTGGGAATTGCTACACCTCGGTGGTAATCTGTATGAACTTTATCGTTTTGTCAATTCAAGTTGGGTCCGCTTTACTATTTTCACTGCTAATAATGATGTGACAGCCCTGAAGCGAATAAACGAGGTGGTTTCTTCTGATATTCAATAAAATGATCCATAATATTTACATCCAGCGTTGAGCGTGTACTAATTTCTAGTGTTTAGGTTCCTTCTCTAAGCTCCTAAACACACAAGCGAAAAAAACAATCACCGGGCTTAGGATAGTCTACCACCGATCCATAATGAGCCAGAAATCGACTGGCGGATGTAGCCAAACTACTGAATCGCTGGCGTGATGTTTGCGTGCCAATGTCGGCGGTCCTGTTTGACCATGGCGTACATCCATTCAAATAGGGGATTGTTTTTTGTTGCTTGCGCAGCCGGTAGATGCTTATAGAATGGCCGTTGTCAGCTTCCATAATCCATAGCATTGTCCCTCAGGAACCACATGAACACCAAACTTTCGAACGCTCCCCAGGCCACCGCCTGGCACACTATGGCTGCAGAGGCGGTTTTTCAAGCGACTGCCAGCAGCGAGACCGGCCTGAGCAGCGAACAGGTCCAAGAACGGTTGCGGCTCCATGGTCCCAACCAGATCACCAAAAAACCAACAGACAGTGTACTCCAGCTCCTCTGGCGGCAGATCAACAACCCCCTGATCTGGGTATTGTTGGGATCGGCCGCGGTGGCCATTCTGCTCGGCAAGGTAACCGACGGACTGGTGGTCCTCTCGGTGGTGCTGATCAATGCGGTGATCGGCTTTATCCAGGAGTTCAAGGCCGGGCGGGCGATCGAGGCCCTGTCGGGCATGGTGCCGCAGAACGCGATGGTGATTCGCGACGGCAGGAGCGTGATGGCGCCGGCGGTTGAACTGGTGCCCGGCGATGTGGTGCTGCTGGCCGCAGGCGACAGCGTTCCTGCCGACATGCGCATCGTCACCCTGAGAAACCTACAGGTTGAAGAGGCCGCCCTCACCGGCGAGTCGGTACCGGTGGAGAAATCGGTGATTCCGGCTGTTGCCGATGCGGTGTTGGGCGACCGAACCTGCATGGTCTACAGCGGTACCCTGGTGACTTCGGGCACGGCCACAGCGGTGGTGACCGGCACTGGCATGGCCACCGAGTTGGGCCGAATTTCCGACATGCTCGACAGCGCGGTCAGCCTTGATACCCCGCTCACCAAAAAACTGGCCGAGGTCAGCACCTGGATCACCATCGGCATCGTCATCATCTCGGTGGTCATCCTGGCAGTCGGCGTCAAGCGGGCTCTGGATATCTCCATTCCGCTCGGCACCGCCCTCAAGGATACCCTTGTTTTCGCCATTGCCCTGGCGGTCGGTGCTATTCCCGAGGGCTTGCCGGCGGTTGTGACCATTGCCCTGGCCATCGGTGTGCAGCGCATGGCAAGGCGCAATGCCATCATCCGCCGCCTGCCTGCGGTGGAGACCTTGGGATCGACTACGGTCATCTGTTCCGATAAAACCGGCACCCTGACCTGCAACGAGATGACAGTCACCGAACTGATGACCGGCTCGGGTGTCTGCCGGATCAGCGGTATCGGCTATGACCCGGTGGGGAGCTTTTCGATCGATGGCCAGCCGGTAACTGAACTGCCTGCGGCCATGCGTGACCTGCTGGTCAAGTCGGTGTTGTGCAACGATGCCAGCCTGCGTCAGGACAATGGCCAATGGATTATCACCGGCGACCCCACCGAAGCAGCCCTGCTGGTGGCCGCTGCCAAGGCAGACCTCTGGGCCGAGGCGGTCAGTAAACAATATCCTCGCCTGGATGCGATTCCCTTCGCCTCGGAGCTTCAGTACATGGCCACGCTCCACGGCGGTGAGACGACGATGGTGGTGCTCAAGGGCGCGCCGGAGGTGGTGTGGAAACGCTGTCGTCAGGCGGCGGACGAAAACCTGCACCAACAGGTGATGACCGCCATGGCCCGGATGGGAGCTAATGGCATGCGGGTGCTGGCTTTGGCCTCCAAACCCTGGGAGACGGCTGCCGACCAACTGCCCGATTCCGCTGTGGCCGACGGCTTTGATTTTCTTGGTCTGATCGGTATGATCGACCCGCCACGCACCGAGGCCATGGAGGCCATCGCCGCCTGTCACCGGGCCGGGATCGTGGTCAAGATGATCACCGGCGATCATCGCACCACAGCGCTGGCCATCGGTACGGATCTCAAGCTTGTCGACAATGGCCTGGCCGTCACCGGCGTGGAACTGGCGAGCATGGAAGATGCCGCGTTGCAGGAAACGGTGCGGACCACCAACATCTTTGCCCGAGTGGCGCCGGAACACAAACTGCGTCTGGTCAAGGCCCTGCAGGGGGATAACCATGTTGTGGCCATGACCGGCGATGGTGTCAACGATGCACCCTCGCTCAAACAGTCCAACATCGGCGTGGCCATGGGCATCACCGGCACCGCAGTATCCAAGGAATCGGCAGACATCGTGCTCGCCGACGACAATTTTGCCAGCATCAGCGCTGCCGTTGAGGAAGGACGGCGGGTCTACGACAACCTGATCAAGTCACTCGCCTTTCTCCTGCCCACCAACCTGGGGCTGGCCCTGATCCTCATCTATGGCATCATGTTCTTTCCCTTCGATCCGGTGACCAAGGTGCTGCTTCTGCCCATGCTCCCCACTCAACTGCTGTGGATCAACCTGGTGGCGGCCGTGGCCCTGGCCCTGCCGCTGGCCTTCGAGGTCAAGGAGCCGGATATCATGCGTCGGCCGCCTCGCAAACCCGATGCACCACTGTTCAACAGCTTTGTGGCCTTTCGGGTGGTGGCGGTTTCCATCCTAATGACCGGCGGCACCATCACCCTCTTCAACATGGAGTACTGGCAGACCCTGGCAGCGGCGGTTTCTCCCGATCTAGCCCTGGCCAAGGCGCAG
>CAIMMA010000690.1 GCA_903842475.1 uncultured bacterium | reverse complement strand
TCTGGTAATCGTTTCATGTCCCGTTAAAAAAAATACCGTGCAAGCATACCCTGATATAGCAATGGCGATGCCAGGTGATACGCTATTTATTAAATTATGTAATTTCATTAAGTTATACTTACGAATCGCCATTCACAATCGCCAAATTGAATTTTAAATTTCATATTTGTATTTTTTTTTTAAAAAAAAATACAAATATGTTTATATGGGTACAAAAATGAAGAGGATGCGGCCCTCGGGTACCCAAAGGGGCAAAAGAATCGTTGCAACAGTTGCAAAAATTGTAAAAGATGGCCTACGGGTAACCGAAACCTCATTGTGAGCAAGCGTCCTTTTCCCCGAAGGAGCCCCACCATGTCCATCCCTCAACCCGCCCACCCCACCACAGACAAACGATGGAAGCTTATCGATCTGGTTATGCAGCGACATGATCACCGACCGGACGCCCTCATTGAAACCCTGCACGCCGCGCAAGACGCCTTTGGCTTTCTCGATCCTGAAACCCTGCACTACATTGCCGCTCGGCTCAATCTCCCGCCCAGCAGGGTCTATGGAGTCACTACTTTTTACAATCATTTCGACACCAAACCCAAAGGCGACCATACCTTGGTGGTCTGCACCGGCACAGCCTGCCATGTCAAGGGTAACGACCGGATTCTCACTTGGGCACAGGAGCGGTATGGACTGAAACCCGGCGAAACAACCCGGGATAATCGGCTCTCGCTGGTCGAGGTCCGCTGTGTGGGTGCCTGCGCTCTGGCACCGGTGATTCTCACCGACAATTCCCTCACCGGCAAAACCAGTTTTGCAGAAACAACCGCAATTATTGAGGAGTGGCTGCCCCATGGACCGTGAAACCCTGCAGCAATCCGCGGAAAAACAACGACAATTCCTCAACGGTTTTGCCCACCAGATCCTGGTCTGCGCCGGACTCGGCTGCCAGCACAACGATGAAATCATCAAAACCTTGGGTCGGGTGATCGCGGCACAGGGCCAGGAACAACGCATCCTGGTCAAAAAGGTCGGGTGCATGGGACTCTGCGCCGCAGGCCCGCTGCTCCGCATTCTGCCTGAAAATATTTATTACCAGGGCGTGCAGCCAGGTGATGCCATCGAGATCATCGCCGCCCTTGGCAAGGTTCCGGTGCAACGACTGCTGCTTCCAGCCGACCTCCCCTTTTTCACCCGGCAGCGGAAAAACGTGCTGGCGCTCTCCGGACAGATCGATCCGGAACAAATCGACGATTACCTGGCGGCTGGCGGGTACAACGCGGTGGTCACAGCGGTGATGGAAATGCGGCCCGGCGATATTATCCGCCGGATTCAGGAAAGCGGTCTGCGTGGTCGGGGCGGGGCGGGATATCCCACCGGACTGAAATGGTCCACGGTCGCCAAGGCGGCGGGCCCGCAAAAATATGTGGTCTGCAACGCCGACGAAGGCGACCCCGGCGCCTTCATGGACCGGTCGATCCTGGAGAGCACCCCCCATGCGGTATTGGAGGGCATGATCATCGCGGCCTATGCGGTCGGCGCCTCCCATGGCTACATTTATGTGCGGGCCGAATACCCGCTGGCGGTACAACGGCTCAAGCTGGCCATCCGCGAGGCCAAGGCGAAAAACCTGCTGGGCCATGCGATCTGCGGAGCGGCCTTTGACTGCAACCTCGAGATTCGCCTGGGGGCGGGCGCCTTTGTCTGCGGCGAGGAAACCGCGCTGCTCCAGTCCATCGAGGGCAAGCGCGGCATGCCTCGGCCCCGGCCGCCCTACCCGGCCGAACATGGGCTCTGGGGCAAACCCACCCTGATCAACAATGTCGAAACCTACGCCAACATCCCCCTGATCATCGAGCGGGGCGCCGCCTGGTTCGCCGGTATTGGCACCGACAAGAGCAAGGGCACCAAGGTCTTTGCCCTCACCGGTAAGATTCAACACACCGGCCTGATCGAGGTGCCCATGGGCATGAGCCTGCGGGAAATCGTCTTTGAAATCGGCGGCGGCATCCCCGGCGGACACGCCTTCAAGGCCGTCCAGACCGGCGGCCCCTCGGGGGGGTGCATTCCGGCCGAGCACCTGGACACCCCGGTGAGCTACGAGAGCCTGAGCGAACTGGGATCGATCATGGGTTCGGGCGGCATGATCGTCATCGACGAGACCACGAGCATGGTCGATATCGTTCGATATTTCATGCAATTCTGCATGGATGAGTCCTGCGGCAAATGCATCCCCTGCCGGGTGGGAACCGCCCAGATGTACGGTCTGCTGGACAAATTCTGCAACCGAACCGCCACCGAGGCCGACCTCGCCACCCTGGAAACGCTCTGCGACCTGGTGAAAACCACCAGCCTCTGCGGTCTCGGCCAGTCAGCCCCCAACCCGGTACTCAGCACACTGCGCTATTTCCGCCAGGAATACCTCGACCGGCTAGCGCCCCTCGCACCGGCGCCCCTGGAGAACCAACCATGACCGCCCAGATCCTTACCCTGACCATCAACGGCCACCAGGTCAGCGGGCTTGCCTCTGAAACTATTCTGCAGGTAGCGCGGGAAAACGATTTCCCCATTCCGACCCTCTGCAACCTGGAAGGGCTTTCCCCCCACGGTTCCTGCAGACTGTGCATGGTCGAAATTGCCGGCGCCGCCAAACCCCAACCCGCCTGCGTCACCCACATCCAGGAAGGCATGGTGATCAGCACCCACACCGAACAGCTGCTTCATTATCGACGAAAAATCATCGAATTGCTCTTTTCCGAACGCAACCACGTCTGCGCGGTCTGCGTCTCCAACGGCCACTGCGAGCTGCAGGACCTGGCCCGCGAGCTCGGAGTGGATCATATCGATTTCCCCTACCGCTACCCGACCATGACCGTCGACGCCTCCCACAGCCGCTTTGTCCTCGACCACAACCGCTGCATCCTCTGTACCCGTTGCGTCCGGGTCTGCGGCGAGATCGAGGGCGCCCACACCTGGGATGTCAAAAACCGCGGCATCCACAGCCTGATCGTCTCGGACTTCGACACTCCTTGGGGGGCCTCGACCACCTGCACCGGTTGCGGCAAATGCGTCCATGTCTGCCCGACCGGCGCACTGTTTGAAAAAGGCAAGTCCGTGGCCGGGATGCTCAAAAAAAGGCCCTCCCTCCCCTACCTGCTCGCCAATCGCACCCTGGAGCGCCCATGAAAAAACTACGCCTCGCCACCCTCTGGCTCGATGGCTGTTCCGGCTGCCATATGTCGCTGCTGGACATGGACGAACGGCTGCTCGACCTGACCGCTTCGATCGATTTTGTCTACAGTCCGCTGGTGGACGTCAAAACCTTTCCCGAGGCAGTGGATGTCACCTGCATCGAGGGCGCGGTCAGCTCCACGGAGGACGAGCGCCAACTGCAAACCGTCCGCAAGCGGACCGGCGTATTGATCGCCCTGGGCGACTGTGCGGTCACCGGCAACGTCCCGGCCATGCGCAACAGCTGCGGCGTTGACCAGATGCTGGCTTCCGTCTATTGCCAACGTGAGGCGATCAATCCGCAGATCCCCGCCACCGGGTTGCCCACCTTGAACAACCATGCCTTGCCGCTGCACCATTTTGTCAAAGTGGATCTCTTTATCCCCGGTTGTCCGCCCGCCGCCGACAACCTTTTTGCCGCCCTCAGCGCCGTGATTGACGGCCGGGCCGCCGATCTGCGACTCAACACCCGCTTCGGAGCGTAGAACCTGCCATGGAACAGCGTCTTATCATCGAGCCGGTCACCCGGATTGAAGGCCACGCTAAAATCAGCCTGCTGCTCGGCCCCACCGGTCGGGTCGAGGAAGCCCATTTTCAGGTGACCCAGATCCGGGGCTTTGAGAAATTTGTCGAAGGGCGGCCTTTTTTCGAGATGCCCTCCCTGACGGCCCGCACCTGCGGCATCTGCCCGGTCAGTCACGAGCTTGCCTCCTCCAAGGCCTGCGACCAGCTGCTGGCGGTCACCATTCCCAAAACCGCAGCCAACCTGCGTCGTATCCTCAATCTCGGCCAACTGCTCCAGTCGCATGCGCTCAGTTATTTTTATCTTTCCGCCCCGGATCTCCTTCTGGGCATGGATCACCCTCCGGAAACGCGCAACTTCTTCGGAATTGCCGCCAGCGATCCCCAATTTGCCCGGGACGGCATCAGGCTGCGCCAATTCGGCCAGCAAGTGATCGAACGGCTGGCGGGCCGGCGAATCCACCCGGCCTGGGTGGTCCCCGGCGGGGTCAATACCCCCTTGGCGGAATCCGCGAGGACAGCCATTCTCGGCGAACTCCCCGAAATCAAAGCACTGGCCTGCAACCATCTGGAACGATTCAAGCAAACCCTCGCGCAACACGAGGAACACATCCGGGTCTTTGCCCGCTTCCCCAGTCTGTTCCTGGGACTTACCGGCCAGGACGGCGGCCTTGAATATTACGACGGCCCGGTTAAAATCATCGACCCAAGCGGCAACACGGTCGCCACCCACCTCGATCCCAACGACTACCCGACCTTCATCGGCGAGGCTATCGAACCCTGGACCTATCTTAAATTCCCTTATTACAAGCCCCAAGGGTACCCCGGCGGGATGTACCGGGTCGGCCCGCTGGCCCGCCTCAACATCGCCGCCCATGGCGGCACCGAGCTGGCCGACCGCGAGCTGCAACGCTTCCGCGCCCTTGAGCAAGGGCCGGTATCCAGCTCCTTCCATTACCATTATGCCCGACTGATCGAGATGCTCCATGCGGTGGAGATGATCGAAATCCTGCTGAACGACCCGACCATCCTCAACAAAAATGTCAGGGCCGTGGCCGGGATCAACCAACTCGAAGGGATCGGCATGACCGAGGCGCCGCGCGGCACCCTGATTCACCATTACAAGGTCGACGGGGATGGCCTGATCGAATGGGCCAATCTGATCATCGCCACCGGGCACAACAACCTGGCGATGCATCGCGGCATCCTCCAAGCGGCGCAGCACTATATTGTCGACGGCACCATCCGTGAAGGGGCGCTCAACCGGATCGAGGCGGTCATCCGCGCCTTTGACCCCTGCCTGGCCTGCTCCACCCATGCGGTCGGCACCATGCCCCTGAGGGTCGAGCTCCTCGGGCCGGACGGTGTCCTTGTCGACCGGGTTTGGCGCTGACCTGCCTTGATTTTCCCGCCGTAACCGGGCAGCTCCGGGCTCTTCAAAAAACACCGCAAAATTTACAGTTTGCTTCACCTGGACGCTGGATGGAAAAGATCATGGACATTGGACCACTGACCGAAGAGGACCTGCCGCAGCTGCTCGCCCTGCAGGCGGAACTGCTTGAGGAAGCCGGCGACCTCGACCGGATGCGAGCCCTCCTGGCCGTTATCCGCCTGGACCCCAATTACACCCTGTTGGGCGTCAAAAAGAACGGCTGCCTGGTGGGCGCGCTGGCAGGGATCGTCTGCCACGATCTGATCGGCAGCTGCATCCCCTTTATGGTTATTGAAAACGTGATTGTCACCGACGCGTTGCG
>CAIMMA010000689.1 GCA_903842475.1 uncultured bacterium | reverse complement strand
GGCCAATCCATGGTGCCCTCCTCCAGTCTTTTATAATAAAGGACGAAGCCGCCCGACTCCCAGTGGAGCAGTTTGACCTTGTTGCGCCCCTTGTTGAGGAACACGTAAACATCGCAACCATTGACCGGATCCTTCCGTAATCCTCCACGAATGATGCCGCAAAGTCCGTCAAATGATTTACGCATGTCAGTTGCCCGAGCATACACATGAAACCTTAGTTCTGAAGTTAGTGCAAACATCCTTATCTACCGGTCAAAGACCTGAGAAGGTGCGCCGGAACGTCATAACCGCAGGAAAGGCGGCTGCCATCCGGATAAACGATCTCAATCCTGCCAACTGTTGGAGCTCCGTATTGGCCGGAGGCGATCGTGATGAATCCGGGCACGACCGAACGATTCTTTAGGTAACGCCTCCTCCAGTAACTGAAAGTGGCTAGGTTAATTCCATGATCCTGGCAATACGACCGCTGCGATTGGGTACCGGTGGCGCAACGCTCCACATGGGCGTACATCTCTTCTTCTCTGTTCATAACTTTTGCTTTTTTGCAAAGCTAGGAACTTGAATGGTTCAGGACAATATGCACTTGGTCGTAGGCTTACCGTGAGCCAAGCCTCTGGATTTACCCCGTGGAGTTTGCAGACTCCGAAGAAAGAATACATCATGGCCGATCGCTGGGCGCCATTGTGAGAACCGGCGAACATCCAATTGCGCCGTCCCAAAGCCGCGGGGCGAATGGAATTCTCGATGGGATTATTATCGATTAAAAATAAACCGCTTGTGGTATAGTTCATGAGCCTGTCCCATAATTTGAGGGTGTAGACGAATGCCTCACCGATCCTGCTTTGTGGCAACAGGTAGGTGGCGTTTCCGTCCAGCCATTTCTTGAACTCACCCAGCACGGGCACGGCTTTTTGCTGACGCAGGGCGTATCGCTCTTCGACGGACATGCCGGCCTGGGTGGCCTCCTTTTCTATGGCATATAATTTTCCGATTTCTGACAAGGCATAATTGGCCCTGTCCGGATCATTATCCAAAGAACGGTCAAAATATCTTCGAATATGCGTAAGGCAGGCCAAATGCACAATCCTGCCGGATGGGTCATTCCCCAAGGCGTTGTATGCCGCATACCCGTCCGTCTGCAGGGCTCCGGAAAAGTCCTTCAGAAAAGTGGATGGGACGTTGGATCCCCTGCCTTTGTCGTAAATAAAACACATCAACCCCTCGGGCGGAGAATAAAAGTTCCATAAATACCCCTTGTGGGTCGAGCCCTCCTTCTCGGTGGTCTGAACCGGGATCACTGTCTCGTCCGCCTGAATGTAATGGCTTTCCAGGATACGCTTGCGAAGGTGGTCGTAAAGGGGGATCAGCAAGCGGCATGTCCCGTCGAACCATCCGTTCAGGGTCGATTCGGCAATTTTGATGCCCTCACGTGCCAACATCTTGGTTTGACGGTAGAAAGGAAGGTGGTCCACATATTTGCTAACCGCGATGTGGGCCAGCATCGTGGAATCGGCCTCTCCCTTGGCAATTGGAAGGCTGGGCATGTCGGCAATGACAATCCGCCCGTCTGCGGGAAACACATATTTCTCACGGTGGTATTCCTTAAGGGAATAGGTCGCAGGACTATACGTCAGCAGTGTTGTGATCTCCGTGCCGATCAGCCTAGCGCCTGTCAGGTCACAATCGGGCTTCAGGGTGATGATCTGGCTCACGGCCAGGTCCTTGGAGAAGGTCACGCGGCCGGTCTTCAGCTCGCGGCTTTTCTTGGGCTCTTCGGGTTGCGTGGCAGGTTCCTGCTTGTGGACCAGCAGCTCGGCACTCAACTCGCTGTCTGCAAAAAGGGACTGCTCGCCATTGGCGGATTCCAAAAGGGACCTTTTCTCGCTCTTGCTGCCATGCATGAGGCGCAGCAGCAAGGCTAGCTGATCCTGTAGGATGTCGATACGGGCAAGAAGCTTACGGTTCTCCTCTTTTTGTTCCAAGAACTGCTCCAGCAGGAAGGCGGGGGAGGAAAAGCCGCCTTCCGAAACTGATGTTTCGGGGTTTTCAAACGGTACTTTTTCTATATTTTTTCCTGCTGCTTTCACACTACTAATGTACGGATAAACAACGGATTACGCAACTATTTCTTGATGTTTTTTGTATCTTTTTCGCTGTGTAAACGACTTTATTGTGATGCCTTCCAGCATGAGCAGCATCTGGGTGTAGGTCACTGATTTGGAGGTGCATCCATCTTTGCAAAAAGGCCAATCCATGGTGCCCTCCTCCAGTCTTTTATAATAAAGGACGAAGCCGCCCGACTCCCAGTGGAGCAGTTTGACCTTGTTGCGCCCCTTGTTGAGGAACACGTAAACATCGCAACCATTGACCGGATCCTTCCGTAAT
>CAIMMA010000688.1 GCA_903842475.1 uncultured bacterium | reverse complement strand
TCATATCCAGCGTAGACGCCGACTGTGTAGCCGCCCTGCAGACTCAAGTTCGCTTGATTATCCGCGGACAGGACCGGGACATAACCAATAAAAGCGGCATTACGGTAATCATTGGCCGTCCCGGTTTTGCCCAGCAACGGATAGGGTTGATTCATCTTGGCTAAAACCTTTTGACGATTCGGATCGTCGCTATGGAGCCGAACGTGCTCCCCCGCATATTTGCCGGTGCCAAAGGGGATAACATTCTGCAGTATGTTGCTGATCGCCGCCGAACTCTTGGCATCGACCACCGGAATTTTATAGTCCTTCCGGGAATACACCACCCTCCCTTCCGGGGTCTCAATGCGTTCAATGATCGCCGCGCCGTCATAATCAAAATGGCCGTCGGCTTCGATGGCGGCAAGGGTCTGGCGATTGATGACATCATGGCGACTGCCGGTTATCAGGGTTTCGTAGGTACGGGTGATCTCAGCAAGGGTGACGACATTGGAACCAAGCGGCAGCGACAATACAGGCTCAAAGGTACTATTGATCCCGCACGCCTTGGCAAACCGGACCAGGTACTGCATGCCGAGCATGACTCGAAAATCACGCACCTCGCTGAGCACTTCCAGCGAGTAGAGCTTATCGGTACCATACTTGTCGCGCTCTATTTTCATCTGCTCGTCGACCAGCTGCAGGGTTGCAGCGGATATGGTTCCGTCAAGCTTAACCTGCTGCCTCCAGAAGGCCTCGGCCTGTGCCGGTTCGAGGGAGGCCAGATGATCAGCGACTTCCTGCGGACCGACCTCTATCCAGCTGGGAGGAGTATCGTGCCGCAGGGTGAAGATGAATCTGCCGGCGGCATCACGGAACAGCCGACCTGCAGCAGACGCCGTCGGGGCACTGGAGCTGTCGAAAGCATTGTCCGGATCAATCCGGCGCATTGATGATGGCTGCATGGACTGCTTGAATTCGAGCAACTGGGGCAGCGACGAACGCAACCCGACATAGCCGGTATCATATCTAAGCCGTGCCAGCTGATTATACTCGTCGGTACGGTTATCAAAGACAAAATCGGGCTTCAACACTCTAACCGCACTGCTGAATGCGGCTTGGTCAAGATACTCCCGTGACATGATGATGCCGTATTTGTCCCGGATTCGCTCTTTGTAGCGCTGGTAGCTCTCGGTCTTGCCGTCCTCAATTCGCGGGGCCATATCCAGCTGCGTGGCCAGCTCACGGATCATGGGCGGCGTCAAGTGATCGGTGAGGTGATACAGCAGCCAGACAGCAGCCACGTTTTCGGAGGTAACCCCGGCCCAACTCAGGGAAACCGCACTGAAGGGACTGTCATGGTCGGGCTGGGGGGCATAGGGACGGTTCATGAACATAAAGGTGTCCCGGTTGTTGCTGAGCATATCGACGGGGCTCCAGCCCAACTGCAGGGCCGCGGCAAAAAGGAAGGTCTTAAAGGTCGAGCCCATCAACCGCTTGGCAGTAGTCGCCCGGTTAAAATTAAGATTCGACATGCCGCCGCCCATGCCTCGAATGGCCCCCTCCTGAAGGACAATGGCCGCCCCTTCCACCAGCGGATACCGCTCAAGATCGAGAAGCAGCTTATCCTTGTCATCAACGCCACGGATACTCACGTAAATTTTATCCCCCGCCTGAAGCTCTTTCAGCAACGCCTTTCGATCGGCAGGACCGGCGGTCGCACCTGTAACGCGGGTAAACTTAGCCAGGCTATCGGCCAAACGAACAATACCGGCGGCATCAATCACACCTTCGACCTGATTGCTGTCGAACTGTACCCGCACGGAGGGCCCATGTTCGCGGGTATCGCTCACCTCTTTGATGGTGCCGAAAACAAAAAGACCAGGAAGCAGATCTGCATCCCCAGAATAATCGAGTGCCCGATATTCGGTTTGGACAAGGGGACGATGATAGCCCCGCAGTCGGACATCAAGCTGGGAAAGTTGACGACGAAGAGCGTACAGGGTTTTTTCCTGGATTTCTTTATCAAGGGTGGTAATGACGCGAACTCCGGAGGTGGAGGCATTGGAGATCCCGTTGTCCTCCAGACTTTCGGCAATGAACGGCGCCCCCAGCCCCTCCTTGACCAAATCCATGGCCGTATTCTGGATGAAGGCCATTTTCCCCTGCTTGAATACAATTTCAGTGGCCCTGAGGGCCTTGTACTCATCTTCGCCGACCATACCGGCTTTCAACATTTTACCAAGTACATAGCCGATGCGCTCGTCAACCCTTTGCCTAATCTGGTCACCGTTTACGATATTTTTTTTAAGAAAGGGATTGTAATAATTCGGTCGTTTGACGCTACCGGCGATAAAGGCACATTCCAACAGGCTCAACTCCTGAGGTTCTTTATCAAAAAAATAACGGGCCGCAACGCCGAGCCCATGCCCGTTGCCACTCACAAAAAATTGATTGCTGTAAAACTCGAGTATTTTTTCTTTGCTGAATTTGCGCTCGAGGCGCAGGGCAAACAAAAGTTCCTTAAGTTTAGCTTCGAGACTCCGCGATTCGCGTTTAAAGAGATTCTTGGCGGTCTGCTGCGTGATGGTGCTCCCCCCCTGGACGATTTTGCCGGCTTGCAGATTAACGAGCATAGCCCGACCGATACCAGGAATATCGATACCGAAATGACGAAAAAACTGATCATCTTCCGCGGCGACCAAAGCGTTGACGAAATTTTTCGGAAGCTCGTCGTATTTGAGATATTGACGGTGAATACCCTCAAAAAGCACACCCAGCTTGGTCTTGCCGTCGCGATAATATACCGGACTTTCACGGCTCAGGATTTCATTAATGTATGACTCCTCCATCTCCGGTCCCTGGACGACGGCAACCAGATAGTAGATCCAGCCGGCACAAATGGCAGCAACCAGCAAAACGAACAGAAAAAAAGAAACCAAACAGTATTTGAGAAATTTAAACATAATTTAAGCTAGTTAATCTAACAAAAGAGAGTGCTGGCCACCC
>CAIMMA010000687.1 GCA_903842475.1 uncultured bacterium | reverse complement strand
GCCGGCAAAGAGCAGTTGGAGAAGATGGCCCCCACCTTCGGCATCAAGGTGGCGGCCTCCGAGACCTATGACAGCAAGGCCACCGACTTAAGCGCCCTGGTGGCCAAGCTCAAGGCCGATCCCGCCATCGGGGCGGTGATCAACTGGTCGGTGGTCCCGGCCCAGGCGATCATTGCCAAAAATATGCGGCAGGCCGGTTGGCAGGTGCCGCTGTTCCAGAGCCATGGTTTCGGCAACATCAAATACGCCGAGGCCGCCGGCGCAGCCGCCGAGGGGATCATCTTTCCCTGCGGCCGGTTGCTGATCGTCGATTCCCTGGCCGCTGGTGATCCTCAGAAGGCTTTGCTGGTCCAGTACAAGACCGAGTATGAGGCCAAATACAAGGAAGACGCTTCCGCCTTTGGCGGCTATGGTTTTGACGCCATCAACATGGTTATGGCGGCGGTCAAGCAGGCTGGCAATGATCGCGCCAAGGTGCGCGACGCGGTGGAGGGGTTGACCAAATTCCCCGGGGTTGGCGGCATGTTCTCGTTCACCCCCCAGGACCACAACGGCCTCGATATCGATTCTTTTGCCATGCTGACGGTGAAAGACGGCAAATTTATCCCCTATAAGGGCCAATAAGGTGCTCCAAGGCGGGCCGTGCAAGCGGTCCGCCTTTTTTTATTTAAACGCATGAGTCTGGATCTTTTTTTTCAATACCTGTTTGCCGGCATCACCTATGGCGCCATCTACGCCGTTGTTGCCATAGGGTTCAATATTATCTACAACGCCACCGGCATCATCAATTTCGCCCAAGGCGAGTTCGTGATGCTCGGCGGAATGATCTCCATCTCCCTGCTCCAATTCCTGCCGCTGCCTTGGGCGATTGCGGGGGCGGTGGTACTCACCATGGGGATCGGCGCCTTGATCGAAATCCTGTTTATCCGTTGGCTGGAAAGCCCTTCGGTGCTGCGGATGATCATCATCACCATCGGCATCTCTATTTTGCTGCGGGAATCGGCCCTGCATATTTGGGGGGAATCGATTCGCAGTCTGCCCTATTTTTACGGCAACGAGATCACCACCTTCAACGTCGGCAGCGTCCATCTTTCGCCCCAGGTGCTGTGGGTGATCACCGCCTGTGCGTTGATGGTGGGCGGACTGCAGATCTTTTTCAAAGGCACGCCGATTGGCCGGGAGATGCGGGCCTGCGCCGCCAACCGCACCGCCGCTCTGCTCTGCGGCATCAATGCCCGTAATATGGTGACACTTTCGTTTATGCTCAGCGCCGGTATCGGCGCCCTGGCAGGCTGCGTGATGTCGCCGATCACCTATACCCAATACGACGGCGGCACCTCGCTGGCGATCAAAGGCTTCACCGTGGCTATTCTCGGCGGACTGGGCAATTCCATGGCCGCGGTCGCCGCCGGCATTCTTCTGGGTATCCTTGAGGCTTTTTCGGTCTCCGTGGTGCCGCTGGCCTTTCAGGACGCCATTTCGATTACCATCCTCCTGATTATTTTATTCGTCAAACCCCATGGTTTGTTCGGTTCCAGCGAGGCGGCACGGCTGAAGGATTTTTGATGAAACCTCGAAAAAATCTCGCGCTTGGTGCCCTCTGCCTGGCGGTGGTGGGCGTCCATCTGCTGACCCTGCTGACCGGAACCCAGTATTATCTGACCCAGGCTACCATGGCCGCCTATTACGGCCTGGTGATCATCGGCCTGGGGACGCTGATGGGCTATGCCGGGCAGATTTCCATCGGTCATGCCGGTTTTTTTGCCATCGGCGGCTATCTTTCCGCCACCCTGACCACCCGCAATCTGGCGCCGTTCCACGACACCTGGCCTTTGCGCTGGCTCGATGGGCTCAATATGCTTAAAACCAGCCAGGAACTCGGCGGCGACCCCTTGCTGACCGTGGCCCCCTGGGCTGCCTGCGGTTTTGCCATTGCTGCGGCGGCCGTGATTGCCCTGGTGATCGGCATCCCGGTGCTGAAGCTTAAAGGGCATTACCTGGCCATGGCCACCCTGGGATT
>CAIMMA010000686.1 GCA_903842475.1 uncultured bacterium | reverse complement strand
GCTACGAAGCAGGCCGCCCAACAATCATCACCACCAACCTCGAGTTCGAGCACTGGTACGACATCCTCCAACCCAAAAGTATGGTCGACGCACTGCTCGACCGCCTCCGGCATCGCTGCTGTCTCATCCCGATCAATGGAGAGTCGCTCCGCAACTAGCCCTCGCAACAAACCTCCTTCGAGCTTACCCACCTGCATCCCTCTTTTTTCCCATCCTTAAACACTTTCTGCCGCGCACCTGGTGGCTTAGTTTTCATGAGCAGAAGTGGCTCATTTCCTGTTAGCGCCCAAGATTTTTTCTATAAACAGGTCCCCGCGACATCCTCTTTCCACTTTCCCACCCCATCCTTGTAACCTTTAGCCTCTTCAATTCGTCTGTATAGGAAAGCGGGAAATCGGTTTTCTTACTCGCAAGTACTTCCATAAACAGAAAAGGAGGAATGATCCATGGCTGAGAACAATGCCAACGGAAAGAAGAACGAGAGTTGCTGCGCTGGTATGCAAGCAATGATACAGAGCGGCATGTGTGAAAAAATGAAAGCATGCTGCCCTCAGGCCGAGAAAATGATGGAGATGATGGCCAAATGCTGCATGCCTGCTGGCAAAATGGAATCTCAGGAAAAATCAGAATAATCGCGATGGGACAGGAGTACGAACATGAACAATCCAAGCTGCTGCGGGCCTGAAAATAATGGTCAAGTGATAGAGAGTTACGAGGATATCCGTATCGAAAGCGCGAAGAACATATGCGGCCTGTGCGAAAATTATGCGGAACGCCAAAAATCAAAACCCATTGCCGTGATGTGCTGCGAAGGCGCATGCTTACGGGGCGACATAGCCCGACAAGCGGCGAACATCCTCTGCCACACCCTGGCACCTGAAAAAACCGTCAGGATTTGCCTTGGCGGCGCATTCACCAAAAATACTGGACAGCGAAACCTTGTCCGTACGGCCCCGCGTCTGATCTCCCTGGAGGGATGCTTTGTCAACTGTTCTTCCTGTATGATGCATGGGGTCATCCAAGGGCTTGAACCGGAAGTGATCATTGCCGACCGCCTCTATGATTTCGACCGAAATTTGTTTGGCATTGACGAGATGTCGCCTGAAGAGGCTCGGGTTCATGCCAACACCGTTGCCATGAAGATTGCAGCGACCTTTTAACCAAAGCCTGAAACAACCATTTTAATGGAGAGAAACCGTGGCAAAGCTGAAAACGGTAAGGATCGAGGCAAGCGCTGACGATAAATTCAAAGTTGCGGTCACAACTGGAGATCGCACTTTCTATGTCGACCAACAGATAAAAGTTGGTGGAACCGATGCTGGTGCCAGCCCAATGGACCATCTGTTTGCTTCGCTGGCAGGGTGCATCGCCACAACTGCCAGAATCATGGCGACCCAGAAACAAATCATTTTAAACGGCATGGATATCAAAGTGGAAGGTTCGCTGGACACGCATGTGATTTACGGTAAAAGTACAGAAGGCCGACCGGGAGTCACTGGTATCCAGGTCTCTGTGGGTCTTGATTCTTCAATGTCCGAGATCGAGCAGCGAGAATTTCTGGAAGAGTTGCGTTCGAGGTGCCCCGTATGGGATACTATCAGCGCGGCCACCCCGATTTCCCTCACGACTCAATAGCGCTAGAACAATGAACAGAGAGCGTAAACCGCTTCTGCAGCTCATGGCGTGCAGAGGCGCTCTATGCATAGGCACACCTTGATAGCATCGAATCGAAAAGAGTTGTTCTGATGGATGACAAAACTGAGATATTGATAAGCCTTGGCGCTTCCACAGCCGCAAATTGTGTCCCCTGTTTCGAGTATTACTTCGAGAAGGCCACCAAACTGGGACTGAATATGGAAGACATCAAGAAAGCGGTAGAAATTGGCAATAAGGTCAAAACTGGATCAAGCATCGCAATGACCAAAAGCATCAGAAGCATCACAAATAGCGATACAGAGCCGGAAGGTGGAGATGGCGCAGCAACAACCATTCATCCTTGCTGCCACTAATCCGGACCCGTCTTCCTATGAACACCTACGAAATTTACGATCAATACTATCAAAAGGTCAGGAGGTTCATTTTGTCGTATG
>CAIMMA010000685.1 GCA_903842475.1 uncultured bacterium | reverse complement strand
GGCAGATCCTTCGGCGAATCCTACCGGTGGGAAGGAATCTCAGGATGCGTCAATACGTATAACACCGGTTCCGTTTTCGTTTCATCAACGGGAAAGGTTGATTCCCTCGATGTGGGCGGTATCGCCGGTTATGGATCCATGGTGGTCAACAGCTACAATACCGGCCCCATCAGCGGCGCCTCGGGACCGGGAACCACCCTGAACCTGGGCGGTCTCGGCGGCAATGAGGTGTATGTCCAGAACAGCTACAACATCGGCGCGGTAAGCGGCAAAGGTTCGGGGACCAACGTCGTGGGCGGCATTCTGGGAAACGCCAGCCTGGCATGGGGGGAAACGGACAGTACCAGGTATGCTGCCTTGAACGGCTTCTGGCTCAAGCAGCCGCAGGCGGGTGGTATCAACAGCGACGTCATGTATGCCAAAGGTTCTTACTTTTACATGAAGTCAGGGGATATAAAGAAAAATGAGACGAATATCGGCAAGGTTCTTAAAATCTTTGACAGTGAGAAGGAAGACCTAAACAAGATGGTTGAAGGTCGTTACGGAGCAGTCTATTCATTCGACAGCCCCGCGGCAACCGTTATGACGCGATCCGATGACGGTCCGGGCAAGAGAGGGAATCTGAAGGGTACGCTCCTCGCTAATCTCAACGGGATGGTTGAAGACAAAATCGACCGCATGTACCGCAAATGGGTCATTGACGGAACAAACGGCGGGTATCCAGTATTGTCATCCCAGCCGGCCAGTTTCGGCAACACCGATGAAAAGCCCGATGCAGCGGTCGCCACGGAGATAGCCGGCGAGTACCTGGGTGAACACAAGCAATGGACCGACAATGTCATCCTTAACGCCGACGGCACGTTCAAACGCGCCAACAGCGGCGATGGCGGCGCCTGGACTTACAATGGGAAGAGGCTTATCCTCAGGTGGTCCAAATGGGCGCCCGAGATTCTCGAACAGAAGTCTGCGGGAGTATTCTCGTCGAATATATACAATTTCAAACTGACACGGGCCAACGTTTCCACATTGGCCGGAAAAACGGACCCAGCGACGGCAAATAAGATAGCAGGGGTGTATCATGCAAAGCACCGATACTGGACCGACAATGTCATCATCAGCGCCGACGGTACCTTCAAATGCGCCACCAGAGCCGGTGAAAGCGGTACCTGGTCCTTTGACGGCAAAAAGCTGATCCTCAGGTGGTCCAAATGGGGACCCGAGGTTCTCGTCCAGAAATCTGAAGGAGCATTCTCAGCGAATGCCTACATGTTTACGCTGACACGCACCGGAACCTCAACGTCGAGCCTTCCGCAACCGCCGGTAAAACAGTATCAGCGACAGCAAAGAAAATAGCCGGCTTGTATTGTGCCTGGCATTATAACAAGCGGCGGTCACGCCGCCAGGGAATGCCCATGGAGGCCGTATCCATGTCGCCTCTTCCTGCCTTCTCCAAACGAGCGGCCCTTAGTCTTCACGTCTGGAACCTCATCCAGACGTTTATTAGTAGGAGGTCTATCTGTTGCGTCACAAATCCTGTTGGCTGCCTGTGGCGGCGTTATTGTGCCTGCTGGTAACTATTCCAGCCCAAGGGGCGGATGGCGGAAAAACACGGGACGTTTCCATTCCAGGCACGGGCCTGGCCCTTCGCGTGGCTCAGGGAGTAGCTATCGCTCCGGAAAAACCTGCCCAGCCAGGCGGGGCGACTCTTTTTGTGATGGTGGAAACCATCCAGTCCTTCCCCCGAAACGGCATAGTCGTCAGGGCTGACGTCCTGGCCCAGCGTGCCGCTCTGGCAAAGGGCCAAGCCATGGTGGCCGACGGATGGGAGGAGGACGGGCTGACTGACATCGTGTCCCTGCCGACCGGGGGCTATGCTGTCATCTATCCCTGGTACAGCCAGTTTGAGATCTGCGCGCTGGAATTCACCATGAATGCCGCGTTTTTTGTGGGTAACCGGCGAGTCACCATACGCTATGTTGCCTCCCCCGCTGTCATCATCAGGGAAAACCGCACCTATTTCACTCACGACGTGGCCGAGTTCGATTGTGACACAG
>CAIMMA010000684.1 GCA_903842475.1 uncultured bacterium | reverse complement strand
CCATTGCCCTGCTCCATCTGGCAGGCGAACGGTTTGCTCTCGCAGTCCAACCATTCCTTGTAACCATTTGCCTTGGTTGCCTTTTACTGCTCTGCCTTGCTGGCCTGGGTGGACCCGCCAGCAGCAGACCCGTCTCGATAGATACAGGGATCGATTTTACCCCGGAAGTGATGGGAGGCGCGCTCCTGCTTTTTCTGGGCACCGATTACGTCACCCCCGGACAAAACCGTGACTCTCGTCTGCCATCGCTGGCAGCGCTCTGCTGCGCCTTGCTGCTCTTCGTTTGCTGGGCCGTGCTGTCGCTGCAATATGTCGGGCAGGAGCGGCTGTCGGCATCAACCGTTCCGCATCTGCTGGCCGCCAGAGCGGTGTGGGGCCAAACAGGACGGATGCTGATGGGCGGCATCATTATCTGCGGCAGCTGCGCCGCTGTCAACAGCCTGTTTCATCTGGCCAGCCGATCGCTTGCCAGCCTCGCTGAACAAGGTTTGCTGCCCGGTCACCCTCCGGGAGCGTTCAGGCGACGACGCTTTATCCTGCTCTTCGTTGTGCTGATCGGCGGGTTGATGGCCGGGGGATTGGCTGGGTACTCCATCATTGAAGTGTATATTCAGGCAACCCTGCTTCTCTGGCTGCTGATGTTCGCCATGCTCTGCCTTGCTGCCGGCAGAATGCTCATGCGTCGGGCTGTTCCGCATTCCTGGCACGGCCTGGTGCTGGCTGCGGTGCTCACGGCCGCTGTCATTTTTCTGGCGCTCCATCACGACCAGGCCATTGAGCTTATCCGCTTTACCCTGCTGACCCTGGCCGCTACAACCGGATTGAGTCTCTTCTGGTTGTGGGGGCGGCCAACCTATGGGATAAATAACCCCCAACACCAACCAAAAGGAGGAACACCATGAAGAAACTGCTACTTTTTCTCGTCAGCATCATCTGTTTCACGGCCCTGCCGGCCCTGGCCGGAGACGTCAAGCTGATGACCGCAGCCGAACTCAAGAATATGCTCGGTTCTAAGGAGTTGGTCATTCTTGATGTGCGCTCGGGACGGGACTGGTCCACCAGTGAGTTGAAGATCACCGGCGCGATCAGGGCCAACGGCGATGACTTTGGAAGCTGGGCCAACAGCTATCCCAAGGAGAAAAAGATCGTTCTTTACTGCGCCTGACCCAATGAGGGAACAAGTGCCGGTCTGGCACAACAGCTTATGGCTAACGGCTACACCAATGTCTATGCCCTCAAGGGTGGCTGGAGAGAGTGGCAAAGGCAGAAATTCCCGGTCGAGCCGAAGTGATTCATTATCGGCTCACTTCTGCACCTTGAAGCCCTTGTTTGCATACTCACTGGACAAACACCACTGCCCGCCAGAAGAAGTGTCCAAATTAGGCGGGCAGTGGGCGCATACTGAGAGCAAAAGAGTAAACAAGCGAGGAGGTTGGCACAGTCGCCCCGATGACCGTTGTTGGCGGTGGCAAGTGAGACGAGTCTCTCGAAGGACAGAACGACTATCCCTAAGCCGATAATTGATCAAACCCAAGGAGAACTTCGATATGAACGAGCCAGAAAAGAATGCCGAGGTCGTACGATGCGCTTATTGGTACCCGATTATGTGCGAAAGAGTTATTGCAATCGTCAGGAAAGTGCGCCCATGAACTGGACGTGCCAGTTAAAAAGAATGACGCACGCAACAGTTTGACAAAACCCATCTGTTTTGACGTGGTACTTTCAGGGAATGGCTACGATTACCTTGGGCCGTGAAAAATTCTCAGATCGTCTG
>CAIMMA010000683.1 GCA_903842475.1 uncultured bacterium | reverse complement strand
CTGGCCGGCGGTATCGCCCACGACTTCAACAATATCCTCGGGGCGATTATCGGCTATACCGAGATCGCTGTTGATTCCATCCCGTCCGATTCCATCGCCGTCGGTTATCTGGAAAAGGTGGCGACGGCAAGCCATCGGGCTGCCAGCCTGGTCAAGCAAATACTCGCCTTCAGTCGCCAGGCAGTTACCGAAGATGTGGCACTGCAACCAGCTGCAATTATCAAGGAAGCCATCAAGATCCTTCGGCCTTCGCTGCCTTCGACTATCACCATCAAGCAGCAGATCGATACCGCCACCAAATCCATTCTCGCCGATCCGAGCCAGTTGCATCAAATCCTGATGAACCTTTGCACCAATGCCTATCATGCCATGGAAGAGCGTGGAGGTACCCTCGAAATCACCCTGGAAGACCGTGAACTCTCCCATAAAGATCTTCAACAGCAGACAGGGGTGTCACCGGGCAGCTTTGTGGTCCTCACTATCGGGGATTCGGGTAAAGGCATTACTGCGGAGATCCGCGATAAGATCTTTGATCCCTATTTCACCACCAAGGAGGTCGGCAAAGGGACCGGCATGGGATTGGCCATCATCCATGGCATTGTCAAACGGTACAGAGGGTTCATCACCTGTGAGACCGTCTTGGGAAAAGGGACGGTCTTTCAGGTGTATTTCCCCGCTATAGAGCAGGTGTTAACCGCTCCCGGGGAAATTCTTGAGAGCGCCCAACCAGGAAAAGAACGGATTTTGTTCATTGATGACGAAGAGATGCTTGCTGACTTGGGCAAAACAGTGCTCGAACGCCTTGGTTATGAGGTAACTGTCCGTACCAGCACTCTGGAGGCCTGGAACACGTTCAAAAACCAACCAGACCGGTTTGATATAGTGATCACTGACCAGACCATGCCAGGAGTGACGGGCAGCGACCTGGCACTGAAAATGCTGCAGCTCCGGCCAAATCTCCCCATAATCCTCTGTACCGGTTACAGCAGTATTATTTCAGAAGAAAAGGCAAAATCCATAGGTATCAAAGGGTTTTCCATGAAACCTCTGGTACGAAAAGAGATTGCGCTGCTGATTAGGCAGGTGCTTGATAATAAAACCGCTTGGTAGATGACCAGTGGGTAAAAGACGGGTTATTTGATTGGTGCAATCTCCGTCACAAGATGCGCATGAGGGTTCATAACATTTCGCGATCGCCAATATACGTGGCGTTCAGCTTTCACTTGGCAATCTTAACCATTTAAGCAAATCTGCAAGTTAACACTATTCCTGATTATCTCATGCTCATCGCGTAAACATATTTCCAACAAACCTTCACCTTTCTGAAATACCCTGAGTTCCAAAAGGCCTGTAACTGTAACCGCTCCGAGGATTACGGGCTAATCCCCCATCGCAGGCAAGTTATATTACATCAACAGCCGTTTCCACCCTTGCTCCATCAACCAGATAATTCTCGCTGCCCCCACAGGCCTTGGTGCATGGAGTATGGACAAACAGAAACTCAGCAGAAACAAGAAGTAGGTTCCTTACCTGAAATTCGGTGGCCATGGTGGAATTGGTGGAATTAGTTGGAGGCGGAACAGGAAATTGATAACTGGTCACACCCGCTCCCGGAAATGAATCCAGGAACGACGGATACGCCATCCTGGCATGGTAAAATGCTGCTACATCCTGGATAGATGGCGCCAACCTCATGGGCATCTGCCCCTGTAATTCTTTGGAATTGGTGGGATTGCCTGGCTGGCGAGGTTGAGGCATGCTGACAAAACGTTACGCCCTATTCAGGGGAACTAGCCTCCCCTCTCACACATACCTGCCCTTGTTATTTTGGTGGACCTTGTGGAACCGGTGGCCAGAAGCTGACCGACACATGCCTGATCAAGCAAGGTTAATGAAACCCGAAGTTGGCGTCAGGTTGGTTGTGCCACCCTGCCCTTCTTCGGGTTTCATAATCTTCAATATAATACCGTAATTACTTCCGAAATTTGTCGCTGGGAATTCTTTTATATAAATATTCTTCAGGCCCAACTTGTTCGTAATAGATCCCCTTGAGGGCCTTCTCATG
>CAIMMA010000682.1 GCA_903842475.1 uncultured bacterium | reverse complement strand
GTGATGGCGGTGGCCACGGACTTGAGCAAAACCAGGACCATCATCCGCCACACCAGAGTTTCGCCTGCCAGCGTCTTGGCCATATACTCATAGCCGTTGCCCATGACCTGCGGAAAAAAGATCGCGATGCCGCCCACCAACAGAGCGCCGAGAATCGGTTTCAACTGGGGATGGAGTTCGAGCCGAGCAAACCAGTCGCGAACCGCATAAAAAAACCGGATATGGAGCACGGCGGTCACCCCGACAATCACCGCCAAAACCGTATAGAGCGGCAATTCAACAAAGGCGTTGACGATGGTGTAATCCGGGATGGGAAAGGCGGGAACCGCCCCGTAGTAGGCGCGGGTGACCACGGTGGAGAGGGCCGAGGCAATCACCAGGGCGGAGAAGGAGGAGATCTCATAGGTGCCGAGCAGCACGATCTCAGCGGCAAAAAACACCCCGGCCAAAGGTGCGTTGAAGATGCCGGCGATCCCGCCGGCGCAACCGGCGGCGATATAGATCTTCATCCGCTTGCCGGAAACCCGGAAGCCCTGACCGACCTGAGACCCCAGGGCCCCGCCGATCTGCGCGACCGGACCTTCCAGGCCGGCCGAATTGCCGGAACCGATGGTCAACGCGGTGGCGATGATCTTGATAAAAATAGTCCGCGCCCTGATCACCCCGTTTTCCAGATTGACCCGCCGCAGGAAGTTGGTGAATCCATACCCGTTGACCTGGCCGGGAAAGGCCAGGGAGAGCGGAATGAGCAGGGTGACGCCGACCATCGGCAGCAAGGGGAGCAACAACCTTCGCCACCCGCCCTCGGCGATATCCAGGGCCGCGTACCCCCAAACAAAAATAATCTCGTGAATCAGGTCGATGGCTTCGCGGAAGACAATGATGGCCAGACCGGACAGGACCCCGATACAGGTGGCGATCAGGATCATCCAGGAGCGTTCCCCCGGCAAAAAGCGCTTCATTGCGGCAAACATATCCGCTCCGGAACCTCGCAGCCGAGAGCCGCGGCCTGACGAAGAAAAAAGGCATCGGTCATGCCGGCAAGATAATCGCGAACCTGGGCGGCCGGACTATGGGCGGCCCGATAGACGGGGGCCATCGAACCGGGGAACCCCGCGCCCTCGGCGGAGCCCATGGTTGCCACCTTCTCCAGGTAGTGGGCAAACAACTGCTCGTAACACCGATGGATTTTGGCAAAATCGGGCTTAAAGGCGGGGTTAGTGTAAATCCTCTGATAATTGAAACCCTTCAGCTGCTGCAGGGCCTGGCCAACTTCCTCGCTGAAACCGAGGCAATCGCTGGCCGCATCGTCGCCGGCGGCCCGGCGAACCGGCCGACTGGCGGCCAGCAGGTCGGTCACCAGGGAATAGACGATGGCGCCGTTGCTGGCACCGAGCAGGGCGACACAGCGCTCCGGGATTTCCTCGCGGCCAATCAGCCGGAGCTCGATGGCATCCTCGATATCGCGACCGATATAGGCGATGGTATCGGCGAGCCTGACCACGCACCCTTCCAGGGTCATCGGTACCAGCTGCAGACCGGGGTCCCGCTGTTTGGCAAGCATTTCCCGATCATGGGCGGCAAAATCCTTGGCACGATCCGGCCGCAGATACCGGGCGGGGACCTCACCGTCATGGCAGAGAATGCCGTCCTGCACCTGGAGGGTGAGATTCCAGCCGGCACCTTTGCGTTCAAAGCGCTCTAGAAACTGTATCGATTGAATATTATGCTGAAAAGAACCCAACCCGTGCTGGCGGCAGAGGGTCGAGAGAATGCGTTCACCTTCATGGCCAAACGGCGGATGGCCAATATCATGGCCAAGGGCGATGGCCTCGATCAAGTCCTCATTAAGCCCGAGGAATCTACCGATGGTCCGGGCAATCCGCGAAACGATCTGAACATGCAGGACCCGGTGGGTGATATGATCGTTGTCCACCAGGGAAAACACCTGGGTTTTATCGATGTAGCGGGAATAGGCTTTGGAATGGAGGATGCGGTCCGCATCCTGGGCAAAGGCCTGCCGGTGATCCTGGAGCAATTCGGGGGTGCGGCGCACCGCGGCACCGCTGCAACAGGCCAAGCCGCTGAAACGGGAGGGCTCCAGAGCGTCAAGATCCTGCCTGATGACGGACAGCCAATCCCGATGCTGTTCCGATCGCCGTGCACTCATACCATTTCCTCAAATCATCCAAAGAAAAAAGAACGTACTGATAGCTGGAAAAGGCTAAAATAGCGGTTTGATCGGCCAAAAGCTCTAAAAAAGCCGCCCTGCACCAAACAGAAGACGGCCAAAGCATCTACCCAAGGGGGCGAAGCACCTTGTGTTACCATGCCTGGTTCCTTATAATGACCGTATCTTAAGGGGGTTTTCGCCTTACCCCCTTGTCGCGCCATAATTCCAGACAGGACGGTTTGCCATGACAGACAAAAAAAAGCCCGACCCCGCCCGAGTCGCATTTCTGCGATCTTTGCCGGTCGAAGTGAAAGAAACCATTACCGGAGAAGAAGCGGCATTATTTATGTCCGGCGCCGAAATTCCGGAATCGCTGTTTCTCAAAATCACAGGGTATCTCGAGGAAAGCAACGACTGATCCGGTCGCCGCCTGGAGCCGCTTCCAGGCGGCCTTCCGTCCGACCCGAGCGTGTTAACGCGGTTGCCCTGGCTTGACCAATATTTCCCAGCATCGTCCCCGCCCTTTTTCCCCGCCCCTAACGTTGCCATCCCCCCCAACCAAACGGTACCTGGACCGGCTCCAGGCGGCCTTCCACGGACCACCAAACCCAACGCAACTGTCCAGGTTTATGGGGACGCTTTAAGATTGCATAATAGCATTTTTTGGTTTATCGTGGCCCATTAATTTACTGAATCCCTATTCATTATGGCTGCCGCACGGCTTGGCCGACTGAATTTTTTTTTGTGCAGTTGAGGCTTGACCACTCCGATGGCAAGCGGGAGATTGTTACAAACCGTATGGGAACACTTCGCACCTCTCGTTGCAACCGGATAACCGCCGGAAGTCACCTCTCCTTTTTTTGCCAAAGACGCAACGATCCATGCGGGCTCAGTATATTTTTTTGGGGTTCCTCTCGGAACCTTTTTCATAGCGTTCATCTTTAACCGTTTCCGGCAATACCCTGTCGGCAAACACCAACCACCGTGTAAGGAGATTGATCTTATGTCGCGAAAAATGGTCACTATTGACGGAAACCAGGCATGTACGCATGTTGCGTATGCCACAAGTGAAGTCATCACGATCTATCCCATTACGCCATCCTCCCCGATGGCAGCTGAGTCAGACGCCAAAGCCACCGCCAAACAGGAAAACATCTGGGGCTCCATCCCGGTTATTTCCCAGATGCAGTCGGAAGCCGGTGTTGCCGGTTCCATCCACGGCTCGCTGGGTGCCGGCGCCCTGTGTACCACCTTCACCGCTTCCCAGGGTCTGCTACTGATGATCCCCAACATGTACAAGATCGCCGGTGAGTTGATCCCGACCGTCTTCCATGTTACCGCCCGCGCCATCGCCTG
>CAIMMA010000681.1 GCA_903842475.1 uncultured bacterium | reverse complement strand
GGGGGGCTTATGGTAGTGGCGGAGAAATTCGGTGCCCGCCGCCAGGTCGGTGGTACCGACCCCGGCCAAGGTGCCGCCCATCGTCAGGGTCGCCTGCATAATGGCATCCGCCGCAATTTTTTCAGCTTCAAGGGCGTTGGGTTCGATGCTCTCGGATTTGAACAGGAGGTTGCCGCCGTTGATCACCAGCGCCGGCTTGCCGGGCTCGGCGACCAGCCCTTTGATCAGGAATGCTTTTTTGGACAGACCGCCCAATTTGCTGGAGCCTCAGCCGCAACCATCGAGTTCGCCCAGATTGTCGTTGGCATAAATCAGTCGCAACCCGGCCGCCGACGCCGTTGTCGTGGCGGCAAAGGCCGCCAGGACGGGAAAAATCAGCAGGATCAGGAGTGACAGCAGGCTGTTATTTCTTGGTTTGTTGTTCATGGTGTTGGGCTCTTTGTTTGAGGATCAGTTTCCATTTGGTGAGTCGATCTTTGATCACGGCCTCGAAGCCGCGATTGGTTGGTTCATAATATTTGCGGCCCGCCAGTTCGGCCGGGAGATGCTCCTGGCGGACCAGGCCGTCGCGGTCGTCGTGGGCGTATCGGTAGCCGTGCCCATAACCGAAATCTTTCATCAGCGCGGTCGGTGCGTTGCGCAGGTGCAGGGGGACGGGCAAAGAACCGGTGCGGTGGATGTCCTCCCGGACCTTCTGGGCACAGGTGTACAAGGCGTTGCTTTTAGGTGCCGTGGCCAGGTAGACGGCAGCCTGAATCAGCGCCAGTTCGCCCTCCGGCATCCCCAGCATATGAAAGGCTTCCCGGCAGTTGAGGGTCACCTGGAGCGCCTGGGGATCGGCGTTGCCGATATCTTCCGAGGCAAACCGGATCATCCGCCGGGCGATATATAAAGGATCTTCGCCGCTGGTCAGCATCCTTTCCAGCCAGTAGACCGCGCCGTCAGGATCGCTGTCGCGCAGACTCTTGTGCAGCGCCGAGATCAGATTGTAATGCTCCTCGCCTTTGGCGTCGTATCGCAGGGTCCGTTGCTGCAGGGTTTCCTGGACGCCGGCGGCGGTGATGATCTGCCCGCCATCCGGTTGGGGTGTACGTCGCAGGGACTCCAGGGTAAGGGCGGCCGCGGTATCCAGGAGATTGAGCGCCCGGCGGCAATCACCGTCCGCTGCCTCGGCCAGCAGGGATAAGGCCTGCTCTTCGAGGGTCAGGGCCAGCGCACCCAATCCAGTCTCGGTGTCGGTCAGGGCCCGCATGAGCACTTTTTTGAGATCCTGCTGCTGCAGGGGAACCAGCAGCAGGACCTGGCAACGGGAGAGCAGCGGGGCGGTGATCTGGAACGACGGGTTTTCGGTGGTGGCGCCGATCAAGGTCAACAGCCCGTTTTCAACGTGGGGGAGAAAAGCGTCCTGCTGGCTTTTATTGAAGCGGTGAATCTCGTCGACAAAGAGGATGGTCGGGGTTCCGCTCTGTTGCTGGAGTTCCTTCGCCTGTTCGACAATCTGCCGGATTTCCTTGACCCCGGAGAGCACCGCCGAGAAAAAAACAAAATGGGCGGAGGTCGCATGGGCAAGGATGGTGGCCAGGGTGGTCTTGCCCGAACCGGGCGGGCCCCAGAACAGCAGGGAAGGGATGGCGCCGCGGTCGATCAACTGCGAGAGGAATTTTCCCGGACCGATCAGGTGCTCCTGGCCGACGAAATGCTCCAGCCGGGTTGGGCGCATCCGTTCGGCAAGCGGGCTATGGGGCGGTTTGTTTGCAGGCATGGGCGATTATAACCGATGGCAAGCGAAATGGATAGCCGGGCGCGATCGTTCTGGGCGGCCTCATGCCTATTTCTTGCCTTGCCGGTTGCATAATGGTACCATGCATGGATAGATAAACGGTATTCCCTGCACGAGAGTTCCAATGAAATCTTCTGTTTTGCTGCTTACCACCGATGATCTTCAGGCTGACGCCATTATTTCGGCTCTGGCACGGCTGACGGTACTTCATTGCCGGAACATGGATGAGGCGGTTGCATGCTGTCAAAACCAGCGAATCTGTCTCGTCTTGATTGTAGATGATCCCCCGGCGTTCGAGGGACGCAGGCTGTTCGCCGAACTCGGAGCGGTGCAGCCCGGGTTGGCCGGTGTTTTGCTGTCCGCTTCCGCCGATAACGGTTTGCTCCACTGTGCGCTGGAAGCCGGTTTTTCCGGTCTGGTGGAGCTGCCGTTCAATCCGGCCTATCTCATCCGGGTGGTGAATCAGGCGCTGGAACGGTTCCGCCTGCAGCAGGAAAACACCCGGTTGCGGACGCTCCTGCCCCTGTACAGCCTGGGCGAGCAGTTTTTAGCAGCCTCGACCGAAGAGGAAATCCTGGAGCGATTGCTCGATGCGGTGGACCGGCAGACCGGCGCCAGTCACACCTCGGTGATGCTGTATAATGTCCGGGACGGTTGCCTGCATATTGCCGCTGCCCGCGGTATGGATCCCGCGCTGGTCCAATCGATCCGGTTGCAGCCCGGCGATCAGATTGCCGGTTGGGTTTTTCAGGAAGGCAAGCCGGTTATCCTCAACAAGGAAGAACAGGGAGCCTCGATTTTTTCACCCTTGCTGCAGCAGCCGGATATCGTTTCCGCCATCAGCTTCCCCTTGAAAATTCGGAAATTGATCCTCGGCGTACTCAATGTCAGTCAGAAAGAGACCGATGAACGATTTTCCGATGCCGACAACGAGATGCTCAGTATTATCTGCAGTCAAGCGGCAATCGCCCTTGAGAATGTGCGTTCTCTGCATCAACTGGCGGCCACCACCCGGATGCGAACGATGTTTGAACAGTATGTGGCGCCCGAAGTCGCCGAGTTGCTGCTGGCTCAGCATGCCGATCTCATGGAGTTGGGAGAGATCAAGGATGTGACCGTCCTGTTTGCTGATATTCGGAACTTCACCCGGCTGGTGCAGCGGCTCGATCTCCAGGCGCTGCGGGCGTTCCTCAATGAATTTTTTCAGTTTTTCACCGAGGAAGTGTTTGAGCATCGGGGCACGGTCGACAAGTTCATGGGGGATGCGGTCCTGGCGGTCTTCGGTGCGCCGGTCAAGCTTGATCAGCCGAACCTGGCGGCGGCGCAGGCCGCGTGGGCGATTAAGGGCAAGTTTAAGGCCCTGCGGGATCAATGGAGCGCTCGTTACGAGGAGTTCGAAGGGGTCGATCTGGGGATCGCCGTGACCAGCGGCACCGTCTTTCTGGGGAACATCGGTTCGGCCCGGAGGCTCGATTATACCGTGATCGGCAACGAGGTCAATATCGCCCAACGGATGGCGGCGGAGAGTTCGTCCTGTCGAATTTATATCACCGATGTGGTGCGGCAAGATATCGACGGCTGGTTTGCGATCAAAGAAATGGGCGAGATGCAATTGCGGGGGGTGGAGACTAAAACCCTGGTTTTCTGCATTGACAGTGAAAAGGAGCCGTTGCCTTCGGTGTAGTTGGGCAACTCCTCAGGGCCTTTGCGGCAACTGGTCAGTGTTACTTTTCCCAGATTTTACAGTGCGCCAGCCACCAGCCGGCCCGGGTTCCCTGGTTTTTCTGAAGCGCTTTCCGCAGCTCCTGCATCTGTCGCGCCTCCGGATTTTCCGTAAATTCGATGCCCATCTTGAACGCCCTGATTTCCTGCTGCCGGAAAAGGTCAAGCCAGACGGGAACGGCGGTGAGCCGCAAATCGTTGAGATCCGGCGGGTGATTGATGGTGAGCTGCAGGAAGGCGTCGCTGGTGTCGCGGGTTGAGTGGAAGATATGAAAGCCGTTATGGAAGACCTGGGTCATGAGCAGGCAGGCCCCGTGGGTGGAAATATCGATAATTCTGCCTGAAAAAGGGCCGGCTATGGGCTGGTTGTCCTGGCCCTGCACCGCATGGACCTCCAGGGGCAGGTAGTCGATTATGCGTTTGGATCGGCGGTATTCAACACTCATGCAGGTCCGGTATTGGCTCGTGGCAGGTTATCAGGGATGAAAAAAGAGAAGTTCCAGTGTACACTGCTGTTATTTTCAGCATGGTACCATAGGTGGAAATGGATATAAAATTAAATATTGAACCAGCAGGCAGCGCCGGGCTCTTTTATGGCGAGCTGCCTGTTTTTGATTTGGCGTGATCGTGGCGAGAAGGTAATGAAATTAAGTAATCAAGAGCTGTTACGCTCCCAGTGCTATGCGGACGGCAAGTGGTTTGAGAGTGCGGACGGCGGCCGGATAACGGTTTGCGATCCTGCCAACGGTGCGCCGATCGGCTCGGTTCCAGCACTTGGTCGGGAGGAAATTGCAGCGGTTATTGCCGCTGCCCATACGGCTTGGCCGGCCTGGCGCGGTTTGACCGCCAAGGAGCGGGCAAGGCTGCTGCGTCGATGGTACGAACTGCTGTTGGCCCATCAGGAAGATCTGGCTGTGATCATGACCATGGAGCAGGGCAAGCCCCTGGCCGAGGCTCGAGAAGAGATCCTGTACGGCGCCGGCTATATCGAATGGTTTGCCGAAGAGGCCAAGCGCGTCTATGGTGACACCATCCCCATGGGGCAACAGGGTAAGCGGATTATCGTGCTTAAGGAACCGGTCGGGGTTTGCGCCGCCATCACCCCGTGGAACTTCCCTTCGGCGATGATCGCCCGCAAGGCGGCGCCGGCGTTGGCCGCCGGTTGTCCGGTGGTGGTCAAGCCGGCCAGTCAGACCCCTTTCTCCGCCCTGGCGTTGGCCCGGCTTGCCGAGCTGGCCGGTATTCCTCCGGGCGTTTTTAATGTGGTGACCGGGCCTGCGGCGGCCATCGGTGCGGAGATGACCGCCAACCGCCTGGTGCGCAAACTCAGCTTTACCGGTTCGACGGAAGTCGGCAAAATTTTGATGCGGGATTGTGCCGCCACAGTGAAAAAAATTTCATTGGAACTCGGCGGCCACGCTCCCTTCATCGTTTTCGACGATGCGGACCTCGATGAAGCGGTGCGGGGCGCGATTGCCTCCAAATACCGAAATTCAGGGCAAACCTGCGTTTGCGCGAACCGATTCATTGTCCAGGAAGGCGTCTATGATCGTTTTGCCGCCAAACTGGTGGCGGCGGTACGGCAACTCAAGGTCGGCAACGGTTTTCAGGAAGGCGTGCACCAGGGGCCGTTGATCGACCTTGCGGCTATTTGCAAGGTCGAGGCGCAGATCAGCGATGCCGTGGCCAAGGGCGCCCGGATCGCCTGCGGGGGCAAGCGGCTGGGGACGACCGGCTTCTTTTTTGAGCCCACCGTGCTGCTTGACGCCACCGCCGAGATGCTGATCGCCCGCGACGAAACCTTCGGCCCGGTGGCGCCGCTTTTTTCGTTCAAGGAAGACCGCGAGGCCGTGGCGCTCGCCAACGATACGCCCTTCGGCCTGGCCTCTTATTTCTATAGCCGGGATATCGGCCGGATCTGGCGGACCGCCGAGGCCCTGGAGTATGGGATGGTCGGCATCAATACCGGCCGTATGTCCTCCGAGGCGGCGCCGTTTGGCGGGATCAAGGAATCGGGGATCGGGCGGGAGGGCTCGAAGTACGGCATCGAGGAGTATCTGGAGTTGAAGTATCTCTGCCTGGGCGGCTTGGGAAAGCGATAACCGCTGCCGGCTGTCGGGTCAGGCGATGGGCGGGTCCGGTTCCAGATCGCTGCTGTCGACAAAGGCGTAGGCGCTGTGTTTGTGGATGGATTCAAAGCTCTCGACCCCCACGGAAAACCAGGCGATGTCAGGATGCTTGAGCGCCTGCTGCGCAACTTTGCGGGCGACGTCCTCGACAAACATCGGCTGGGCATACGCCTTCTCGGTCACATATTTTTCATCGGGCCGTTTGAGCAGGGCGTAGACCTCGGAGGAACCGCAGCCTTCCACCATGGTGATCAGGTCTTCCAGCCAGACGAGCGCGCTGGTCCGGACCGTCAAGGTGACTTCGGCCCGCTGGTTATGGGCCCCGGCCTCGCTGATCTCTTTTGAGCAGGGGCAAAGGGTGGTGACCGGGACCACCACCGTGAGGATGGGCTCCCCGCTGGCTTCGGAAGAGGCCTTGAAGGCGCACTGGTATTCCATGAGGCTGACGGTGCCGGAGACCGGCGCCTTTTTGGCGATGAAATAGGGAAAGGACATTTCCAGGAGGGCTTCGCTGGCTTGCAGCTGTTCGCGGACCCCGGTCAGCAGGGTGGGGAAAAGGCCGGCGTGGATGTCGGGCAGGTACTGGGCCAGCAGGGCGGTCATCACGCCGACGCAGGATTCCAGCCGGTCCTGGGGCATGTGGGCCCGCAGGTTGACCGTGGCCACGGTTTGCTGTATGCCGCCGCCTTTTTCGCAAATGCGAACGGGGCAGGTGAAATTGTTGATGCCAACGGCCTGTAACGACATGATTTCTCCACCTGTAAAGAAAAGATATTGCCCCTTACCCTTTTTTTCCTGTCTCGGCAACCTCCATCGGCCGCCGGGACGCAGGCCTCGCTCCTCTTCTTTATTTGATCGATCCGGCAAACTGTGGTATTTTGAGAGGATAAATGCATCAGGATACACCGAATAGGGATATCGTCCGGATCGATAAGTGGTTGTGGGCGGCCCGTTTTTTCAAGACCCGGTCGCTGGCGGCCAAGGCGGTGAGCGGCGGCCATGTCGCCCTGAACGGCCACAAAGTCAAACCGGCCAGGAGTGTGCAGGTGGGCGATCTGCTGGTGATCCGGGTGGGCTTTTTCGAGTTCACCGTCCGGGTCGTCGGGATCAGCGAGCAGCGCGGGCCAGCCACGGTTGCCCGCACCCTGTATGAAGAAACCGAGGCATCCGCGGCCAAACGGGAACAGGTCCGGGGCGAGCGTAACGCCATGAACCTGCAAGGGAATCGACCCGACCAGCGGCCGGACAAACATGAACGGCGTAAAATTCGTCAATTTTTGAAAAAAGAGTAGGACTGCAAGGAGTGAGCATGAGACAAGTGGAGCGGGCGCTGATCAGCCTGACCGATAAATCAGGATGTGCCGATTTTGCCGGGGCGCTGGTCGCCATGGGGATCGAGATTCTTTCCACCGGCGGCACGGCCCGGATATTGCGGGACAGCGGGATCGCGGTTACCGACGTTGCCGATTTCACCAAATTTCCCGAGATGCTCGACGGCCGGGTGAAAACCCTCCACCCCCTGGTCCATGGCGGGATACTCCACCAGCGCGATAACGCGGAGCATCGGCACCAATGCCAGGCCCACGGCATCAGGCCCATCGACATCGTCGCGGTCAACCTGTACGCCTTTGCCAAAACCGTGGCGGTACCGGGCTGCACGCTGGCCGATGCCATTGAAAATATCGATATTGGCGGTCCGACCCTTTTGCGGGCGGCTGCCAAGAATTTTCAGGATGTGACGGTGATCGTCGATCCGGCGGATTACCTGCAGGTGCTGACCGAGCTGCGCGCCCACGGCAATACCACCCTTGCCACCCGTTTCCGGCTGGCCCGCAAGGTTTTTGCCTTGACCTCCGCCTACGATACCGCCATTGCCCAATGGTTGCAAACCGTCGATACGGCAACCGACCCATATTTTGCCGGGACTGACGATCATGCGTAAACTGGCGGTGCTGCTATCCGGCAGCGGCAGGACCCTGGATAATTTCCATGAACGGATTGGCGCCGGCAGCCTGCGGGCCGAAATCCAGGTGGTGATTTCCAACGTTGCCGATGTGCTTGGGCTTGCCAAGGCCAAACGGTACGGCTACCCTGCTTTTCACGCAAGCAGCGACGCGGCCATCAATCGGATCCTGGCCGATTATGACGTCGATCTTATCGCGCTGGCCGGTTATCTCAAGTTGTACGGCCCGCCGGAGGCGCTGCGCCGGGCTGTACTGAATATTCATCCCGCGCTTATACCTTCATTTTGCGGGGCCGGCTTCTATGGCCACCACGTCCATGAAGCGGTGAAGGCCAGGGGCTGCACGGTGAGCGGCTGCACAGTCCATTTTGCCAATGAGTCGTATGACGAGGGGCCGATCGTGCTGCAGCGCTGCGTGGCCCTGGAAGACAGCGACACCCCGGACGAAATCGCTGCCCGGGTATTTGCAGTGGAGTGCGAGGCCTTCCCCGCGGCCATCAATCTGGTGGATGCAAAGGGTGTCGAATATTTCTGGAACAGGGTGAAACCATGACAGCACGAACCATCATGATCGGTAGGGATATCGACCGCAGCCTGGATCGGATCAGCCTCGAGATCGTTGAGCGAAACCATGGGGTTTCCGATATCTCGATTGTCGGCATTCATACCGGCGGCGTGTTTCTGGCCCAGCGGATCAAAAAGAAGATCGAAGCGCGGGAAGGCGTGGTCCTGCCGGCGGGAAATCTGGACATTACCCTGTACCGCGACGACTGGAGCCTGATCTCCCAGAATCCGATCGTTAAAAAATCGGATATCGGCTTCCTGCTGGAGGACAAGCGGGTCGTGCTGGTAGATGATGTCATCTTTACCGGGCGAACCATCCGGGCCGCCATGGATGCGATCATGGATTACGGCCGTCCTTTGTCGATCCAGTTGGCCGTGCTGATCGATCGCGGTGGCAGGGAACTGCCGATTCAACCCGATTATGTCGGCATGGTGGTCGGTGTGGCCCCCGATGAGCGGGTTGATGTGCTCCTTGATGAAAAAGAGAACCGCGACGAGGTGGTTCTGTCAACGCGATGAGGTCGGGTTAGCCATGTGGGAAAGGACCTTGAAATGAGCGAAAAGAGCGTGGGGCCGCACTCCGACCATGACTGAACCCTCGGTAAACCCCTCAATACCTGCGGACCTGGAAGCCGTCTGTCGCCGCATCCGCGAAAAGGCGGACAGCTATGAAAAGTATAACTTTTCGCAAGGGCGCAACGATTTTCTCAAAGCGTTTTTTGATCTGGCGCAGGAATATGATTCGCTCGACGATTTTTATCGGATTTGCGTGTCCGTTCCCCTGGCCTTGGTCGGTGTCGAAAGTGCCCTCTATCTTTGTCAGGGCCCGGACAAAGGGTTGCATCTGGTTTGCTCCAGCGAGCGCGGGGTGCTGGCCGAGCCGGAACCGGCCCGGTATCCCATCCAGATGCACGAAGCCCCGTGTGAATTGGCCGGGTCATACATGATCCCGATATTCAGCAAGCAGTCTTTCCACCAGAAAGAAAACGGTTTTCGCGACCAGGATCAGCGCCAGGCAAAGTTATGGAACGATCTGCGCGGATTATGCGGTGGCGGCCGTACCTTGGGATTGTATGAGGTGCACCGCAAAGAAGGGCTCTCGGAAACCGATAAATTCTTTTTCGCCAAATACGCCAACCGGATCGGCTACAATCTTGATAACCGGTTGATCGCCCGCCAGAATATAGAACGATTGAAGTTCATCAACACCCTGGTGATCGATATCGAGCACAATATCATTGTGCCCAACATGTATTTTAAGCACTTGTTCAATCAGCTTAAAAAGAAAATAGGGGTGATTGATGAACTGCGGGATGAGATTGCCCGCGCCCAAGGTCAGGATGAACCGTCGTCCCAGTGCACTCACTGCACCTCGGCGCTGGAGACCCTGCGGGACGATCTGCTCCGATATCACCAGGAGATTGTCAAGCATCACGCCAATATGAGCCTCTTTATCGAAAGCCTGTTCCGTCGCGAGCATTTTGAACGGGGCCATCTGGTGCTGCATCCCAAACGGTGCTTTGTGGAAAAAGAGGTCATTATTCCGCAGTTGGAGCACTATGCCAGCCGGTTGCGGGCAGCAAACGTCACCATTGCCAGGCCAAAGAATATGTACGAGGAGGAGTTTCCCATTCTGGTCGATATCGGACTGCTGGCCCAGGTGTATGCGAATCTTTTTTCCAATGCCGCCAAGTATACCAGGGAAATTGTCGATCATACTGGGCAGGTGCGGAAAGCCTTGGCGTACGGCCGCGAAATTGTAGAAGATTTTTTAAGGCCTGGCCAGAAGGGCATCAAATTCAACGTCTTTACGACCGGTCAGAATATGACCCAAGAGCAGGGGAATAAGCTCTTCCTCGAGGGGATGCGCGGTGACGATAACCTGGAAGTGCCCGGCACCGGTCACGGATTATCCTTCATTCGCCATGTTATCGAGATGCATGGTGGTCGCGTCGGCTATGAGCCGACCTCAGAGGGCAATAATTTTTATTTTATTCTGCCGCTGCCGCCGATTGATTACCCGCTGGCGCTGAGTACTCCCTCCGAATAAGCCGGCAAGCCAGTCCATTTTTTTACCGCCCCTTTTGCACAGGCCTTTTGTCCGGGCAATTGCATTGACACCGACCTCCCGGATCGCACCCCTATGACAACAACCGCACCAATATCCGTATCCCGCCCGAAGATGGAGTTGCTGGCCCCGGCCGGAACGCTGCCTGCTTTTGAAGCTGCCGTGCAGGAGGGGGCTGACGCAGTGTATATCGGCGCGCCCGGACTGAATGCCCGGGCTCTGGCGCGGGATTTCACCTTTGGCGAAATCGCCGCCATGACCCGGTTTGTCCAGGACAAGGGGAAAAAACTGTATGTGGCGATGAACAGCCTGATGAAGGAGGGTGAGGTCCGCCTGGCCCTGGAAACGCTCGCCATGCTGTCCAAGATAGGACCCGATGCCTTGATCATTCAGGACCTGGGCATTTTGCATCTGGCCCAGCGTTTTTTTCCGAATCTGCCGCTCCACGCCTCCACCCTGATGACGGTCAACAATGCGATGGCCGCAAGCTATCTGACGGCGCTGGGCTTTCGGCGGATAGTCCTGGCGCGTGAACTCAGTCTCGCTGAAATCCGGACCATCCATCAGCGTAGCGATGCTGCTCTGGAAATATTTATCCATGGGGCTATGTGCTACAGCTATTCCGGCCTTTGCCGGTTCTCCAGTCTCCATGGAGGCAAATCGAGCCTGCGGGGGCAGTGCGTACAGCCCTGCCGGCGCCGCTATGACTGGCTACCGTCGGGCAAGCGGAGTGTCGCCGCCAATTTCAGCAAGGGCGGAAGCTATCTGTTTTCCATGAATGATCTCAGTGGGATCGACTATCTTGCCGAGGCGAGAAAAGCCGGGGTGGTCAGCCTTAAAATCGAAGGTCGACTCAAATCAGTTGCCTATGTCCGCAATACGGTCCGTGCCTACCGTTTGGCCCTGGATGCCCTCGATGCCCCTGTGGAGCAGCGGCAGGGCATGCTGAAGGCCGCCAGCCAGTGCCTTGACGAGGCCCTGGGGCGGAAACGATCTTCGGGGTTTTTCATCGCCGGCCGGGAACAAGGGCTCATCGTCCCGCACCTTTCCGGTAGCACCGGTGAGGTGATCGGCAAGGTGCTGCGGGTGGAGGTGCCCAAGGGCCGGAAGCCCGGGGGGGCTCCAAGTCTTCAGGTGCTGCTCCAAGCAACGGTCAACCTGGGCGACCGGTTACGCCTGTACGATGAACGCACCGGGGATCGGAAGAGTTTTTCCCTGCGATCTCTTGAGGTTAACGGTAAAAAGGTCGATCGTGGGCAGTCGGGGCAGACCGTGACCATCGGCTTGTACGGGATGGAGTCGGGCAGTCTGCGTTCCTCGTTTCAGGGGGTGCTGTTCCGGGTGGATGTCAGCGGGCGGGCCGAAAATCAAAAATCGGCACTGGTGCGCAGCGCCGCGCAAGTACAGCTGCCGCCGTTGGATGGGGTGGGGATCGAAAAAATGCTGGCCGCTGTCTCGCAACCGGTTGCCGGCGGCAAGGAAAGCGCCTCCGTGCAATCCCGGCCTCGGCGGCAGGGTCCGGACCGTGCCGGCGGGTCGTCGGCGCCGGAGTGGTGGATCCGGGTGCATTCCCTGGAGGCCCTCGGGCAACGGTATCCCTTCAAGGTCGCCAAGGTGGTGCTTGATCTCAATAAGCGCAATGTCGGCCAGTACCTCCAGTATCAAATGCGGAAAAATTTTCGCCAGACCTCATTGATCTGGGCCTTGCCGCCGGTCATCAACGAAGGGTTGCTCCCCTGGTACCAGGAGGCGATCGTCCAGGTGCTGGACCAGGGCAGAGGTCGGTTCCAGATAAGTCATATCGGCCAGATTGCGCTTTTCACCGTTGATGGCGGCTCGGACGTCGCTGCGGGCATCGAGCTCTATGGCGATTCAACCTGCAACGTGTTGAATAATCCGGCCTTGCAGGCCTGGGCAGCCCGGGGGATGTCCGGGGTGCAGTTTTCCCTGGAAACGGATCGGTCGAACCTGAGCGCGGCTTTGGCCCATTATGCCGGTTCGGGCCGCACACCGACCGGGCAGGGGCGGATGCAAGTCGGCCTCCAACTCTACGGCCGGCCCCCTTTGTTTACCGCTAGACTCGACGCCCCCCATTTTCAAGGACACCGCACCCTGGTCAGTTCGCGCGGCGAGCGCTATTACCTGGATCGCCAGGACGAGGCCGTCTATGTCCGGTCCCATGCTGCTTTTTCCCTGCTACAGTTCGCCGGTGATCTGGCCAAGATAGGGCTGGATTACTTTGTGGTCGATGTCAGCCAGGGACAGTTGAAAAAGGAGTGCGCCGAAGTGACCGCCCTGCTCAGCGGACGCGGCGATCTCCCCGAGGTCTTTTCAGGCAACTATGCTGGCATCCTGTCGTGAAATAGGGTAAAGGCTGCTCCGGGAAGCTGTGATGTCCCGGCTGGTTTCCGGTTGTTTTTTCTACAGCAATGCAATGGGTTTTCTGGATGAATACTAACGCACTCTTGCCTAAGCTTCGGAGGGTCCTCAAACCCTACCGTACCCAATTGCTGTTCGCCATGGCGGGCATGGTGCTGGTCGGTGGCTTTAACGCCCTGCAGGCGTACATGGTCAAGCCTTTGCTCGACGAGATTTTCATCAACCGTAACGCCCGGCTGCTCCACCTGCTGCCTCTTGGCCTCCTGGGGGTGTTCTTTTTCAAGGGCATCTTTTTTTTCCTCTATTCTTTTCTGCTCGAAAAGGTCGGACAGAGTGTTATCCGTGACCTGCGCAACGCCATTTACGCCCACCTCAACGAACTACCGCTGAGTTTTTTCCATAAGACGCCGACCGGTGAGTTGATGTCAAGAATAATGAACGATGTCAGTATGCTGCAGGGATCGGTCTCGCATGCCCTGATCCGTGTCCTCCGGGATTTCTGTTCGGTGATCGGGCTGGTGGGGGTGATCTTTTACATGGATTGGCGGCTGGCCCTGGTTTCGATGATTTTTTTGCCGCTGGCCGCGGTGCCCATCGTGGTCTTCGGTAAAAAATTCCGCAAAATCAGCACCACCTATCAGACCAAAATCGGCGAGGCGACCAGCCAGCTGCATGAGACCATCGCCGGGGTGCGGATCGTCAAGGCCTTTGGCATGGAAGGATTTGAAAAGGGGCGGTTTGCCGAAAAAATGCAGTCGATCATGGACACCCTGATGCTGGAAACCCGGTACAGCTGCCTTTCCCATCCCATGATCGAATTCCTCGGTGGGATCGGCATGGCCATGATCATCTGGTTCGGCGGCACCCAGGTCCTGCAAGGGCATTCCACCCCCGGGGCCTTCATGTCCTTTCTCACCGCCCTTATCATGCTCTACGAGCCGGTCAAGGGGGTCAGCAAGATCAACACCACCATCCAGCAGGGGTTGGCGGCGGCCACGCGGATTTTCGCCCTGCTGGAAATCCAGCCCGATATCCGGGAGGCCGCCGATGCCATCGAGATGGCGCCCTTTGACCACAGCATCGTCCTGTCCGGGGTCACGTTCAACTATGACGACAATCCGCCGGTACTGAAAAATCTCAACCTGCAGGTCAACCGGGGCGAGGTGCTCGCCGTGGTCGGCCCGAGCGGCGGCGGTAAGACCACCTTGTCCAACCTGATTCCCCGGTTTTACGAGATCAGTCAGGGCTCGCTCTGCATCGATGGGGTCGACATCCGCCGGTTCACCCTGGCCTCGCTCCGTCGGCAGCTGGCCCTGGTGACCCAGCAGACCATCCTGTTTAATGATACGGTCCGCAATAATATCGCCTATGGCCGCAACGATTGCCCGGAACAGAACATCATCGATGCTGCCCGGGCCGCCTATGCCCTTGATTTCATCATGGAGCTCCCCGAGGGGTTCGATACCGTCATCGGCGAATCGGGCGCCCGGTTATCCGGCGGCCAGCAGCAGCGCATTTCCATTGCCCGGGCCCTGCTCAAGGATGCGCCCATCTTGATCCTTGACGAAGCCACCTCCGCCCTCGACACCGAATCGGAACGCGAGGTGCAGCGGGCCCTGGAAAACCTGATGCAGAACCGGACCACCATTGTCATCGCCCATCGACTGTCAACCATCAAAAACGCCGACCGGATCATTGTGCTCAAGGACGGACAATTGGTGGAGCAAGGCACCCATGGCGAGCTGCTGGCGCTTGGGGGCGAATACCACACCCTCTACCAGCTGCAGTTCGCCGGCGAGCCGATGGAGATGACATTATGAATTTTTGGTCGCAACGGGCGGGCCGGGTCAACTCCTGGATGTTGATGCTCCTGGCCTTCTGTCTCCCTCTTTCGACTTCGGCCCTTTCCATTGTCGCCCTGTTGGTGCTGGCTTGTTGGTTGGTTGAAGGCGAATTTCGCGAGAAATGGGCGGAGATCGCCGGCAACCCGATGTGCCTGGCCCTCCTGGTGTACTTTGGGGTATTGCTGATCGGGTTATGCTGGACCGATGATTTCTCCGCCGGATTGGCGGTCATCCGGAAGCAGTGGAAGCTGCTGCTGCTGCCGGTTTTATTGACAACCGTCCGTTGGGAGCGTCGCTGGCACTATGTGGCGGCTTTTCTTGCCGGTATGACGGTGGTCATGCTGTTGATCGGCCTCGCTCGGTTTGACCTCCTGGCGAGCATCGGGCTTGATGCGTACAAGGACCGCAATCTGTTCACCAATCATATTGTCTTTACCCCGATGCTCGCGCTGGCCATCTACTTGCTGCTGCATCAGGTGCTCTGGGGCGGGATTGCAGGGTGGCAGCGGTGGTTGCTGCTTGCGCTGGCCGGTTTGATGGTGTTCACGCTATTCCTTACCAAGGGGCGAGCTGGGCAACTGGTGTTTTTTATGCTGCTGGTGCTTTTGATTTTTCAGTATTATCGGACGTATCTGCTCAAGGCGACCCTGCTGGCGATCCTCCTGCTGCCGCTGATTTTTGTTGTCGGTTACCGCTTGAGCCCCGTATTTCAAGAAAGAATGAATCTGGTTTGGCAGGATATCTCCGCAGCTGAAAAGAATCCGGAGACCGGCGTGGGGTTACG
>CAIMMA010000680.1 GCA_903842475.1 uncultured bacterium | reverse complement strand
CGTTTTTTCCCACTTCCACCTTGACATACAAACGATGAACAGGTAATCACTTACTGATAACTATTATTTATTAATTATTGGCATTTCGATGATAGGAAACCCCATGAACGCTCCCGCACCGATGATTCGGCTTACCACCCAGCGCCATATCATTCTTGAAGAATTGGCTAAGGTCAAGACCCACCCAACCGCCAGCGAACTTTACGACATGGTCCGAAAACGGCTGCCCCGCATCGGACTGGGTACGGTCTATCGCAATCTCGAATTGATGGCTGACAGTGGCATGATCCTCAAGATCGAGGTGGGCGGAACGCAAAAAAGGTTCGATGCCACCACCGAGGCACATTATCATATCCGCTGCTCAGCATGCGGTAAAGTTGACGACATTGACGTTCCCGTCATCAAGGAACTGGTTGCCCAGGCCGCCGAAACCACTTCCTACCTGATCCACGGGCATCATATTGAATTCACCGGTATCTGCAGTACCTGCCAGCAACAGCAGAGCGGAACCCAATAAAACCCGCCCACCAGTTCCAAATCCCTGAAACATTAAGAGCGGCATTCTCTTAAGAGAAGCCGCTCTATCGAATCTCTCAGATTCAACTGCCTGAAAATCAGGAGAACATCACCTTACAAAATCGACGCTTGCCCACTTTAAGCAGGAGCGTACCATGCGCGCGGACGACAGCATTGATATCGCTTACTTTCTCCCCTTCGATGGAAACAGCATGCTGTTGGATCATCCGACGCCCATCGGAAGTTGATTTTACCAACCCTGCATCCAACAAGAGTTTTGGCACCCAAATTTCATCCTCACTGACGACGACCTCCACTTCCTCTATTTCATCGGGCATTTCATGCCGAGCAAAAATCTGTTCAAAATTACGCTCCGCATCTTCCGCCGCATCCTGGTTGTGAAATCGCGCCACCAGTTCTTTGGCCAACTGCACTTTGACGGCCTTGGGATGGAGTAGTCCGCCAGCTATCTGGCCTTTCAATAACCCGATTTCCTCCATGGGCAGATCACTGAGCAACTCATAATACCGGAACATCAGGTCATCACTGATCGACATTATTTTGCCGAAGATACTATTAGCCGGTTCTGAAATGCCGATATAGTTCCCCAAAGATTTGCTCATCTTGTTAATGCCGTCCAAACCTTCCAGCAGCGGCATGGTCAGCACCACCTGAGGCTCCTGTCCTCGACTGCGCTGCAAATCCCTGCCCATCAACAAGTTGAACAACTGATCGGTGCCGCCAAGTTCAACATCGGCTTTCATGGCCACCGAATCGTATCCCTGGATCAGGGGGTACAAAAATTCGTGGATGGAGATCGGTCGGTTGGACTCAAACCGTTTCTTAAAATCATCACGCTCAAGCATCCTGGCGACCGTCAACTCGGAGGCCAACCGGATCATCTCAAAGGAGGTAAGCTGCCCAAGCCAACTGGAATTGAACACCACTTTGGTTTTATCGGGATCAAGGATTTTGAAAACCTGTTCCTTGTAGGTTTCGGCATTGCGTTTAACATCTTCAGGAGTGAGTGGCGGCCGGGTATCAGACTTGCCGGTCGGATCGCCGATCAAACCGGTAAAATCGCCGATCAAGAAATTGACCTGATGCCCTAACATTTGAAAATGACGCATCTTCTGTATTAAAACCGTATGCCCGAGATGCAAATCAGGTGCCGTGGGGTCAAAACCGGCCTTGATGGTGAGCGGCACACCGGTTTCCAGCGATCGGGTCAATTTTTTAACCAAATCTTCTTTGGAATGAAAATCAACGGCCCCCCTTTCTATCAGGGCTATCTGTTCGGCTACGGACTTCATTATATCCCCCTACTTGG
>CAIMMA010000679.1 GCA_903842475.1 uncultured bacterium | reverse complement strand
TAACGGGGATAAGGGTTACCATGGCTGAGAAGGTAAAACTGTTTGTTAATGGACAGGAAGTAGAGGTTGAATCGGGTAAAAATCTGATCGACGCTATTGGCGCTGTCGGCATTGAGATTCCGCATCTTTGCTACCATCCGGCCCTTGGGGCCGATGGCAACTGCCGCATGTGTCTGGTAGGGATCGAAGATGGCCGACCTCCTCTGGTGCCGGCATGTAAAACTCCTGCCGTCGCAGGTATGAAAGTCCAATTGGACACAGACAAGATCAAAAAGATCCAGCGCGATATCATGGAGCTGGAATTGATCAACCATCCGATCGATTGCCCCATTTGTGATCAGGCTGGAGAGTGCAAGCTGCAGGACTACTACATGGAATATGACGGCCAGAAGAGCCGGATGACCGTGCCGCCGGTTGCCAAGGCGAAACACATGGATTTCGGCGCCGGGGTGGTCCACGATCAGGAACGCTGCATCCTGTGCGCCCGCTGCGTTCGTTTCACCCGTTTGATCACCAAGACCGGGGAGCTGGGCATCGTCAATCGAACAGATTATGCACGGGTCACTACCTTCCCCGGACGTCCGCTGGCCAACCGCTATGCCTTGAATGTGGTCGATCTTTGTCCGGTGGGAGCTATGACCAGCAAAGATTTTCGTTTCAAACAGCGGGCCTGGTTTCTGACGAAGAGCGAAAGTATCTGTCAGGGTTGCAGCAAGGGCTGTAATATCTATATCGATCATAATAAAGAAAAATATCAAGATGATATTATCTATAGATTCAGACCTCGGCTGAATCAGCAGGTTAATGGCTATTTCATGTGCGATGCTGGCCGAATGACCTATAAAAATGAAAACGGTAATCGTATTACTACCGCAAAGATCTCCGGGAAAGAGACAAGCGACAACGAAGCAATTGAAAACATTCGTCGCGCTCTCAGTCAGGCGAGCAAAATCGTCATGCTGGTCTCTCCGAATTGTTCACTGGAACAGCTTCAGGCCGTAAATAAATTGGCTGCTGCCAACAATGCGGTGGTTTCCGGATTTAGCGACGGTTATATTAATGCCGGCGATGGTGATGCGTTCATCATTCAGGACGATAAGTCCGCTAATAGAGCCGCATTTACGCTTCTTGGCATAGAAAACTCGAAATCCGGTTTTGAAGCAGCCCTGGCAGGTGCCGACCTGCTGATTAGTTTCCAGAACGATCTCCATCGTTCTTTGGGCGACTCAGACATTTCCCAAATTCAGGATAAAACCAAGATCGTGTACATCGGCAGCTACAAGGACGGACTCGCCGAGAACGCCTCGATTATCCTTCCGGTGTCTGCTTTTAGTGAAGATTCCGGCATAGTCATCAATGTTGATAATATCCTGCAGCAATACAAGGCCGCGGTTATTAAAAATGAGCCGGCTATTGATCTCCTGCAGGTCATTACTTTGCTTGGCGGAGAATTCAAGAATCGCGAAGAGGTGTTGACCGACTTGTCGGCAACCATAGCTGCTTTGAACAACATTGACTTAAAGCATATTCCCTCCGAAGGAATAGCATTAACCGATAAAGAGGTCTCAAATGTCGCAGCTTGATATCTTACTGCTTGTTTTCAGAGTTGCATTTGCAGCGTTTGTACCGCTCTGCTTCATTGCCGTCTGTGTCTGGATGGAACGACGTGGGTGCGCATTTATTCAAGATCGGTCGGGACCTAACCGGGCCAACATTTTCGGTTTTAGGGCCGGGGGGCTGGTTCAGAATCTCGCCGATGCGATTAAGCTCATCACTAAGGAAGATGTCATTCCCGGGCATATCAAACAAAAATTTTATTTTGTTCTTGCTCCGGTGATCGTATTTGTCATTGCTTTAGTTTCCTTTGCCGCTGTTCCTTTTGCAGATGCACTGGTCATCAACGGCAAACAGTATCTCATGCAGGGCATCCCGACCGATCTGGGTATCCTGTGGTTTTTGGCTCTTGCAGGATTCGGCGTATACGGCATTATCCTCGCTGGTTGGTCCTCTCATAATAAATACGGGGTGTTAGGAGGCTTGCGCGCCGCAGCACAGGTCATCAGTTACGAGATCCCCATGGGGTTGGCAATCATCAGCGCGTTGGTCGTCTACGGGACCGTTAACTTAACGGAAATCGCCCAATTTCAGGGGCAACTGCTGTTCGGGTTTATCCCCATGTGGGGTGTGGTTTTGCAACCCTTGGGAGCGATCATTTTTATTATCGCCGCCTTTGCCGAAACCAACCGTACGCCTTTTGATCTTGCCGAAGGTGAGAGCGAATTGGTTGCAGGCTTCCATGTTGAATACAGTTCCATGAAATTCGGCATGTTCTTTATGGGGGAATATGTAGCCATGTTCACCTCCAGTGCCCTGATCGTCACCCTTTATTTCGGCGGGTTTCAGATCCCCTGGTTTTCTACTGAAACCCTGGTGAATTTTGCCCGTCCAGTTGCCGTGCTGCTCATGCTGCTCATACCGGCGTTCGCTAAATTGTTCACCATGTGGATAGCCAAAAACAACAAAAGCCATTATGAGCGGGTCGATGACCCCAGAGTCAAAGAGGCCCAGGTGTATATCAAAGGTATTTGGGGCTTGGTTATCGCTTTGGAGATCGTCCTCTTCATCTATTTGATCACCGTTTCCGGCGGCGTTGCTGACCGGGTTCTGGTCACCATTTTACAGATTGTTACCTTTCTGGTGAAGACTACCCTGATGTGTTTTGTCTATGTCTGGGTTCGTTGGACCTTACCTCGATTTCGTTATGATCAGCTGCAAAAATTGGGTTGGCAGATCCTGCTGCCCCTTTCGCTGCTGAACATTTTTGTCACGAGTGCAATCGTTGTCGCATTGGGTTAATAGGAGCTGGCATGAGTGTAAAAATTAAAATTATGGAACGTCAGGGGAAAGACTTGTATCAACGTCTTTACCTGATCGAGGTTTTCAAAGGGATGGCGGTGACCTTGGGTCATTTTATCACCAATCTTCTCGATAACTCAAAATTGTTAGTCAGGCACTACCCGGAAGTACAACCGGAAATTCCGGTACGTTGGCGTGGACGGCATCGTTTGACCACGCATGAGGACGGCAGCATGAAATGTGTCGCCTGCTTCATGTGTCAGACCAACTGCCCGGCCAAATGCATTTCCATCGTAGCCGACGAAAGGACTGACGGTCGAACCGAAAAGAGACCAATCAAGTTCGAAATCGACCTGCTTGAGTGTATTTATTGCGGCTACTGTGTTGAGGCCTGCCCGATGGAAGCCATTCGCATGGATACCGGAATATTTTCAGTCACCGGGACCGAGCGGAAGCCTTTTGTCCTGACGATGAGCGATCTGCTGGCTACCAAAGGTGCATTTACCGAAGAAGAGTATAATAAAGGGGGCGCTTGATATCATGTTTGCCGACGGGCTATTTTTAGGATTTGCAGTACTCGCTGTGCTTGGAGCAGCCGGACTGATACTGTTTCGACATCCAATGAACGGAGCCATGAGCTTTGTTGTCACGTTGATTTCTTTGGCGGGACTCTATGCACTGCTCTCCGCCAAATTAATCTTTGCCCTGCAGTTGATCGTGTACGCCGGGGCTATCATGTCGCTCATTGTCTTCATTATCATGTTTTTAAACATTCAGCCGAGCGATCTCCCTAAAGAGGAAACCAAGTTGTTATACATTCTTGGAAGTATAATAGCGGTCTTCCCGATAGGGTTGTTTTTGGTCAAGATTGTCAAAACACTACCATTGAGCTCCACAGAGATAATTGGCAACAACTTTGGTGGTGTCAAGCAGGTTGGCTTACTACTTTTCAAAGACTGGCTGGTTCCCTTTGAAATTGTCTCAATCCTGCTGCTGGTTTCCTTGATTGGTGCGGTCATCCTTGCTGGAAAACGGGGGGCAGTTAAATGATTCATAATTATCTCTTCCTCAGTATTATTCTTTTTTGCCTTGGGATTGTCGGTGTTACTTCCCGACGGAATGTCTTCACAGTCTTTATGTCCATCGAGTTGATGCTCAATGCTGCTAACCTGGCGTTTATTGCATTTTCCCGCTTCCATCAAAGCATGGATGGACATGTGCTCGCGATGATGGTTATGGCAGTAGCCGCCGCAGAAGCTGCACTGGCTCTTGCCGTTGTGATTTTACTGCACAAACATAAAAGCAAGCTTGATACTAACGTATTCAGCCTGCTGAAAGGGTGATTCCATGGGACAAAGTGTAAATTATTTGGGTCTGATTCCGCTTTTTCCACTACTGGGAGCGGTATTCATCGGACTGCTGCACATTTTTAGTAGTAAAAGCAAAGTCAAGATCTCTGAAAAATTGTACGGTATCCTTGCCTGTGTCGGACCGGTGCTTTCGTTTATCCTCGCCCTCAAGGTGTTCGTCGCCCTCAAAGCACTGCCGGTAGATGGTCGCGCCCTGACCCACAAAGCTTTTGTATGGTTCAGCGTCGGCGATCTCCATATTGATATGGGATTTCTCGCCGACCCGCTCAGCTGCCTCATGCTGTTGTTCGTCACCCTGATCGGTTCGCTCATCCATGTCTATTCGATCGGCTATATGAGCGGTGATAGCAATTACGGCAAATTTTTCGCCTACATGAACCTGTTTCTCGGGAGCATGCTGGTTCTGGTCCTCGGTGACAGCCCGGTGGTTATGTTTGTCGGTTGGGAGGGCGTAGGCCTGTGCTCCTATCTCCTGATCAGCTTCTACAGCGAGGACCGGAGCAATGTCCTGGCCGGCAACAAAGCCTTTATCGTCAACCGTATCGGCGACCTCGGTTTTGTTCTGGGCATGGCCTTCCTGTTCTGGGGGATTGGTGCCAGTGGGTTTGACTTTATCTCACTCAAAGCCCATGCCGGCAACCTGACTCCGGCCATTACGTTGACCGTCTGTCTTCTGCTTTTTGTTGGCGCTACCGGTAAATCGGCACAGATCCCGCTTTATGTCTGGCTACCGGATGCCATGGCTGGCCCCACCCCGGTTTCCGCTCTCATCCATGCTGCGACCATGGTCACCGCTGGTGTATACATGGTCGCTCGATTCAGCTTTATCTATGCCACAGTT
>CAIMMA010000678.1 GCA_903842475.1 uncultured bacterium | reverse complement strand
GTAAAGGGCGGGAGACGGGGAAAACAGCGGTGGGGAAAAAGCAGCAAGTCCCTCCGCCGGCATGATCCGGATCAGGTGTTATGGGTTTGATCTCAGGCTGCGCGCCACCCCCTGCACAATGCATCTGCTTGCAAGGTCTATAGGAAAATAACACTCGGGTGTCAAGGCGAACCTCTCGGCAAGGGGCAATGGGGGTGGGGCTTTTGGCGGCATTAATCGATGGCCAGGCAGACCTGGGAGGCGGTGGTCACTCCTGCGGGAAAGATCGATTCGCCGCCCTCCGGGACAATGCCGAGGAAGCGAAGGCCGGTGGCCGTGGCAGCACGGTAATCGGCCAGGGCGTCGCCGAGGAACAGGCAGTGCTCGGGGGTGTACCGGTACCGTTCAAGCAGTTCGCCGATGATTTCGGTCTTCGCGCGCGGCGAGCCATGGACTTCGGCAAAATAGGGTTGCAACCCTTTGCGGGAAACGATTTGGACCATTTCCTCATGCGGGGTGCCGCTGACCACAAAAGCGGCTATGCCGAACCGGCGAAGCTGCTCCAGAGTCGTCAGGGCGCCGGTAATCAGCGGAGCGGCCACGACTTCCTCCCGTACCAGGTCGGCAAAGGTCTGTCCTAAACGGGCGAGTTCCGGCTCATCAACCGAGGTTTGCGCAATCACCTCGCAGCAGTGGCGCAGTTTTTGGTGGCGCGGCATGCCGCCATGGTCGCGGTGATAACCAACCACCGCCTCCTGGACCGCTGGCCCGTAGGGGGCAAACAGGGTGGCAAAGGCGCGAACCTTGACCGCAAGCGAGGCGGCGATCACCCCGTCGAAATCGAAAAAGACCGCCTGCCAGCGGGGTTTTTGGGTATCCATTCCAGGCTCCATCGTTTAATCGGGTCATTGAAAAAGGTTTAAGAACTACAGGAAAGCATGGAGCACCCCGGCCGGTGGCGCGCCCATTCGGGCCGCTTTTGGGCAAATTGTTCCTGGCCCGGCTGCTCGTCGTAGGGGTGGCGGAGCACTTCCAGCAGTTCCGCGACCAGGGAGAAATCGCCGAGTTCGATCTGGTCGATCGCCAGTTGCGCCAGGTAATTGCGCAGCACGTAGTTCGGATTGACCGCGTTCATCCGCTGCCTTCGAACAATGTCGGGCAGGTGGTCTCGGCGCAGCCGTTGGGTGTATTGCTCCAGCCAGGCCTGGAAACGGTGCCGGTAAGCCGGGGTCAGCTGTTCCGGCCGGTACCAGGCCGGGTTGAGGGGGGCGGGTAGTTGTTCGCGTTGGTCCGGGGGCCCGGTCGAGACCTGGGCCAGCCCTCGGAAAAAGAGGGTCATGTCGGTTTCCACCTCGGGCAGAAGACGCAGCAGTTCCTGGATCAGGTCCCGGTCCAAAGCGGGTTCGTAGGTCACCAAGCCCAGCTTGCTGGCCATCATCTGCTGCCATTGCTGGTCGAAATGGGTGGTGTAGTCGCGCAGGGCGTGTTCCAGGGGGGCGGTGTCGCCGATCAGCGGGTAGAGGGCGTTGGCCAGCTGGGCCAGGTTCCAGTGGGCAATCTGGGCCTGGCGGCCGTAGCAGTAGCGGCGGCCCGAGCGGTCGGTGGTGTTCGGGGTCCAGGTGGGGTCGTAATCCTCGAGCCAGCCGTAGGGACCGTAATCGATGGTTAGCCCGTGGATCGACATGTTATCGGTGTTCATGACCCCGTGAACGAATCCGACCCGCAGCCAGTGGACCATCAGTTCGGCGGTGGATTGGCAGATTTCGGTAAACC
>CAIMMA010000677.1 GCA_903842475.1 uncultured bacterium | reverse complement strand
CGGGAGGCGCCGGCTTCGCTGTACACCTCCGGCTGAAGATCCTCTCCCGCCGGGCCGGTCCTTTTAGGTGCCGGACGAACCGCGGCTGACCGGCCGCCCCACTGCTCGAACCGCTCCAGCTTCCGTTCCAGCCGCTGTTCTTCCGCCAGACTGAGCACAACAGGTTCAAACGGTTGGGGAAGGACCCAGATTTTAACGATCAAAAGCGTGACCGCGATGGTGAGCAGCATGGCGGTCGTCACGATGCCGACCACCTGAAGTCCTGTGAGTCTCGACGATTGCGGGTGCTGTTCCATGCTTTTTCTCCTCTGGTCCTCTGGGCTGGGGGCTGTTTTCTTTTCTATACGGCACCGCGCCGTCCCTGTCAAACAGCAAGCCAGCCCATCGACCCGGAGGGCGCTGCCCGGGCGACCTTCACCCGCGGCGAAATTAAACCGCAAATCAACAAAACATCAGCACCTTGACAATCAAACCCTACTATTGACTTGCACCCCCTGCTGATCTCCTGTATTGCATCAGCACCCGGGCATGCAAGAAACAATCTGAAAGACGGTAACTCCAATGATCGCGTTGAATGGCTATCTTATTTTTATACTGGGGATTCTCCTCCTGGGCTACCTGCTGGAACTGGTGGTGGCCGTGCTCAATCTCCGCTCGCTGACCCCGCAACTGCCGGCGGAGTACATCGGGGTCTCCGACCCGGAACCGTATGAACGCTCGCAGGAGTACTCCCGGGCGACCACCCGCTTTGCCCTGATCCAGTCCACCGTGAGCCTGGCCCTGACCCTGGTGTTCATCCTGGCGGGCGGTTTCAACCTGGTTGATCAGGCCGCCCGGAGCTTCGGGTTCTCCTCCATCCCCACCGGTTTGCTGTTCACCGGGATGCTGGCGCTGCTCTCCTCCATCCTGGGGCTGCCGTTTTCGGTGTATGCCACCTTTGTGATCGAACAGCGGTTCGGCTTCAACACCACCACCATCACCACCTTTATCCTCGACGGCCTCAAGGCCATCCTCCTGACCGTGCTGCTCGGCGGGCCGCTGCTCGGCGCCATCCTCTGGTTTTTTGAAACCAGCGGCTCGCTCGCCTGGTTGTATTGCTGGATCGCCGCCGTGGTTTTCGTCCTGGTGGTCCAGTTCCTCGCCCCGGTGCTGATCATGCCGCTGTTCAACAAATTCATCCCGCTGGCCGAAGGTGAACTCAAAGAAGCCATCACCCGCTACGCGGCGTCCCAGCACTTTGCCATGCAGGGGATCTACACCATGGACGGCTCCAAGCGCTCGACCCGGGTCAACGCCTTTTTCACCGGGTTCGGCCGCTTCCGCCGCATCGTCTTTTTCGACACCCTGATGGACAAGCTCACGAATTCGGAGATTGTCGCGGTGCTCGCCCATGAAATGGGCCACTACAAGTTGAAGCACATCCTCAGCATGATGCTCCTCTCCATCCTGCAGATGGGGATCATGTTTTTCATCCTCTCGCTTTTTCTCGGCAACCAGGGGCTGTTCGCCGCCTTTGGCATGGAACAGCTCTCGGTCTACGCCGGCCTGGTCTTTTTCGGCTTTCTTTACGCCCCCATTTCCACCCTGATCAGCATCGGCTTCAACGCTTTTTCCCGGCGCAACGAGTACCAGGCCGACCGCTTCGCCGCTGAGACCGGCGGCAATGGCGAGGCCCTGATCAGCGGGCTGAAGAAGTTGAGCGTCAACAACCTCGCCAACCTGACCCCGCACCCGCTCAACGTCTGGCTCAATCACAGCCACCCGCCGGTGCTGGCGCGGATCACGGCCCTGCGGCAGTTGCCGACCCGGGCAGAGGGGGCCTGAGCCATGGAAGCCATCGACAGCCGCCTGCAGGAAAGTTGCCTCTGCCAGCTGGATCGGGAATACCACTACATCTGCTATCAGTACCGGGTCCGCCTGGAGCCCCCGATCCTGACCCTCAACAGCAATACCCGGCAACTGGGCTGCTGGTCGGCCACGGACCGGAGCTTGAGCCTCAGCCGCCACCTGATCGCCAACCACCCCTGGAACCTGACCCTGCAGGTGCTCAAGCACGAGATGGCCCACCAGATCTGCAGCGAACTCTACCACCGGGACGATGCCGGCCACGGCCCGCTCTTTCGCCAGGCCTGCACCCTCCTGGGCCTCGATGCTTCGTTCCACCGGCCCTCGGCGGATCTGGCCGAAGAAATTGCCGCCCTGCCGGCCGCGTCGGCGGCCACCGAGCAGGGCCGGCAGATCATCGACAAGGTCCGGAAACTGCTGGCCCTGGGCAGCTCGGACAACGAGCATGAGGCGGCACTGGCCGTGCAGCGGGCCGGAGAACTCCTCGACCGCCACCGCCTCGACTTTGCGGCCCTGGCCGAGGACCAGGGGCTGGTGCACCGGACCATCAACACCGGCCAGCAGACCCTGCCCGCACACCGCAAATCGATCTGCAGCATCCTGGAGGGCTGTTTTTCGGTGCGGGTGATCTGCTCCTCGCTCTACGATCCCCATGGGGATGTGTCGTTGAAAACCATCGAGCTGCTGGGCCGCGAGGAACAGGTGGCCATTGCCGAACACTGCTACCATTTCCTCGAAAACCGACTGCAGACCCTGTGGCAGAAGAACCGGGCCGGTTTCGGTGGCAACGGCCGCATCGCCAAAAAGAGCTACTACCTCGGCCTGCTGGCCGGATTCCGGGAAACGCTGGAACGCTCCCGCGCCGCCGGAGCCGCCTCGAAAGAGCAAGCGCCACCGTCAACCGGACTTCCTGCCCTTCGAGAGGAGCAGCGGCTCGATGATTTCGTCGCCACCCGCTATCCCCGACTGCGGCGGATGCGGCGCCAGGGCGGCAGCCTCTACCGTGGCGCCTATCAAGAGGCGGTCGCCACCGGCCGGAAACTCACCCTCCATCAGCCAATGGACGGTGGCAAGGAGCAGGAAATCCGCTTGCTTTACTGAAAACAGGCAGCATTGTTAGATTTCAGCTAGAATCCACCGGTGGCCTTGACGCAGGGCCTCCGGGTTTATTATAAAAGGACAAGTTTTCTCTGCAGGAGGAGTATCGTTGAACTACACCATGGAACGTTGGAATATTAACAAGTCGTCGGATCTCTACGGGGTCTCCGAATGGGGCGGCGGCTATTTTTTCGTGGCCGAGAACGGCGACATGATGGTCATGCCCGAACCCGGCGCCGCCGATCGGGCGGTGAGCATTGCCGCCATTTCCAACGGCATTCGCGAGCGCGGCTTCGACATGCCGGTGCTGCTGCGCATCGAAAACATCCTGGACGCCCAGATCACCAGCCTCAACGAAACCTTCCGTTCCGCCATGGAGGAGTTGGGCTACACCAACACCTTCATGGGCGCCTACCCGATCAAAGTCAACCAGCAGAAGCAGGTGGTGGAAAAAATCACCCAATTCGGCAGCCGCTACCATCACGGCCTGGAAGCCGGTTCCAAGGCGGAGCTGATCGCCGCCATGGGGATGATGCGCGACAAGAAGGCGGTGCTGATCTGCAACGGCTACAAGGACGAGGAGTTCATCGACCTCGGCCTCTATGCCACCAAGATCGGCTTCACCTGCATCCTGGTGGTGGAGATGCCCGACGAACTGCCGCTGATCATTGAACGCTCCAAGGCGCTGAACGCCAAACCCATCCTCGGCATCCGCATCAAGCTTTCCGCCCAGGCCGGCGGCCATTGGTCGGAATCCGGCGGTGAGCGCTCCATCTTCGGCCTCAACACCAGCCAGATCATCCAGGCGGTGGACCTGCTCACCGAGGCCGGCATGCTCGACTGCCTCAAGCTGGTCCACTACCATCTGGGTTCACAGATCTCCAACATCCGCGAGATCCGTACCGCGGTCAATGAAGCCTGCCGGGTCTACGCCGGGCTGATCAAGGAAGGCGCCAAGGTCGAATATCTCGATCTCGGCGGCGGCCTGGCGGTGGATTACGACGGCTCCCCAGTCTAATTTCCTCTCCAGCCGCAACTATACCCTCAAGGAGTACTGCACCGACATCATCGAGGCGGTGATGACCTCGCTGGAGGCGGAGAACATCCCCCACCCGATCATCATCACCGAATCGGGCCGGGCCCTGGTCGCCTACTATTCGATCCTGCTGTTCAACATCCTCGACGTCACCCAGTTCCAGGCCGACCCCCTGCCGGAGCAGCTGCCCGAGGGCTGCCCGCCCCAGCTCGAATACATGAAGCAGGCGCTCAAGGACCTGACCGTTCGCAACATCCAGGAGGTGTTCAACGACGCCATCTTCTACCGCGACGAAACCCGGCGGCTGTTTCAAAACGGCCAGATCAGCCTGCGCGAACGCTCCTTGGCCGAACAGCTGTTCTGGACCACCATCAACGAGATCAGCCGGCTCTCCAAGGAGCTGAAAAACCCCAGCACCGAGCTGATCGACCTCGACCGGGTGCTGTCTGATTTTTATTACTGCAATTTCAGTGTCTTCCAGTCCCTGCCCGACGCCTGGGCCATCGGCCAGCTGTTTCCGATCATGCCGATCCACCGCCTCGACGAGGAACCGCACCGCAAGGGCATCCTTGCCGACATCACCTGCGACTGCGACGGCAAGATCGACCAGTTTATCGACAAGCGGGGGGTCAAGCACTACCTGCCCCTGCACGAGCTCAAGCCCTACGAGGAATACTTCCTCGGCGCCTTCCTGGTCGGCGCCTACCAGGAGACCCTCGGCGATCTCCACAACCTCCTGGGTGACACCAACGTGGTCACCATCCGCATCCAGCATAACGGCGAGTATGAATTCGTCAGCGAACAGGAAGGGGATACGGTGGCCGAGGTGTTGAGCTATGTCCAGTACGATCCCAAGCGGCTGTTCGTCCGTTTCCGTGAGACCGCGGAGCAGGCGGTGCGCTCCGGCAGGATTAGCGCCCAGGAACGGCGGGAGATCGTCCAGGCGTATGAGGCTGGGCTGCGCGGCTATACGTATTTTGAACGATAACCAGACTTACCCGAGCCTGACAACCCCCAAGGAGCACACCATGTCCCATGTCCTCATCATCGGCGCCGGCGGCGTCGGCAGTGTCGTTGCCCATAAATGCGCCCAGGCGCGCGAGGTCTTTACCTCCATCACCCTGGCCAGCCGGACCGTGGCCAAGTGCGAGGCGATCGCGGCTTCTGTCAAAGAGCGGACCGGGGTCAGCGTGGCCGTGGCCCGGGTCGATGCCGATAATATTCCTGAGACCGTGGCCCTGATCCAGCGGATCAAGCCGGACCTGGTACTCAACGTCGCCCTGCCCTACCAGGACCTGACCCTGATGGAGGCCTGCCTGGCCACCGGGGTCGACTACCTCGACACCGCCAACTACGAGCCGCCGGAGGTGGCCAAATTTGAGTACAAATGGCAGTGGGCCTACAAGGAGCGGTTTGCCAAGCAAAACCTGATGGCCCTGTTGGGCAGCGGCTTCGACCCCGGGGTCACCAACGTCTTCTGCGCCTGGGCCCAGAAACACCATTTTGACGAAATCCACCAGTTGGACATCATCGACTGCAATGCCGGCGACCATGGCCAGCACTTTGCCACCAACTTCAATCCCGAGATCAACATCCGCGAGATCACCCAGCGCGGCCGCTACTGGGAGCATGGCGAGTGGGTGGAGACCGACCCGCTGTCCTGGTCGATGAGCTACGACTTTCCCGAAGGCATCGGCCCCAAAAAATGTTTTCTGATGTACCACGAGGAGCTCGAGTCCCTGGTGCTTAACCTCAAAGGCTTGAAGCGGGCCCGCTTCTGGATGACCTTCTCCGAAAATTACCTCACCCATCTGCGGGTGCTGGAAAATGTCGGCATGACCCGGATCGACCCGGTCGAGTACAACGGCGCCGAGATCGTGCCCCTCAAGTTCCTCAAGGCGGTCCTGCCCGAGCCCGCCTCGCTCGGCCCCCTGACCCACGGACGCACCTGCATCGGCTGCGTCTTCAAAGGGATCAAGGACGGTAAGGAAAAACAGCTCTACATCTACAATATCTGCAGTCATGAAGAAGCCTATCGCGAGGTCGGCAGCCAGGCCATCAGCTACACCACCGGCGTGCCGGCGATGATCGGGGCGATGATGCTGCTCACCGGGGTGTGGAAACGGGCCGGGGTGTGGAACATGGAAGAGTTCGATCCCGATCCTTTCATGGATGCGCTTAACACCTACGGTCTGCCCTGGCAGGTGGTCGAACTGTGACCACAGGCCGTTACGAGGGCCGGCATGCCTGCCGGTTCGACCCGACCCGGGTGACCACGCCGGCCTTTGTGGTCGACGAAGGACTGCTGGCCGACAACCTGGCGATCCTCGGGCGGGTCAAGGCCCGCACCGGCTGCAAGATCCTGCTGGCGCTGAAATGTTTTGCCATGTTCCGGGTCTTTCCCCTGCTGGCCGAGTTCCTCGACGGGGTCTGCGCCAGTTCGCCGCACGAGGCCCGGCTGGGACGCGAAGAATTCGGCCGCGAGGTCCACAGCTTTGCCGCCGCCTATTCGGCCGCCGATATCGAGCAACTGGCCGTCACCAGCGATCACCTGGTGTTCAATTCCTTTGCCCAGCTGGAGCGATTCCGCGACCTGGCCGAACAGGCCGCAGGGGCCGCGGGCCGACGGCTTGCATTCGGCCTGCGGATCAATCCCGAGCACTCGGAAGGCGCCACGCCCATCTACGACCCCTGCGCGCCCGGTTCGCGACTGGGCATCCGCCGCCGGGATTTCCAGACCGATAAACTCAGCGGCATCACCGGCCTGCACTGGCACAACCTCTGCGAGCAGGACGCCGACTGCCTGGAACGGACCGTGACCGCGGTCGAGGCCGCGTTTGCCGAAATCCTGCCGCAGATGGCCTACGTCAACTTCGGCGGCGGCCATCATATCACCCGCGAAGGGTACGATCTCGATCTGTTGGTCGCCATCGTCAACCGCTTCCAGGCCCGCTGGGGGACCCGGGTCTACCTGGAGCCAGGCGAGGCGGTGGCGCTCAACTGCGGCTACCTGGTGACCACGGTGCTCGATGTGGTCCAGGCCGACATCCCGGTGGCGATCATCGACGGCTCGGTGCCGGCCCATATGCCCGATGTCCTTGAGATGCCCTACCGTCCCCATATCATCGGCTCAGGCCTGCCCGGTGAAAAGGCCTGGACCTGCCGGATCGGCGGGCTTTCCTGCCTGGCCGGCGACGTGGCCGGCGAATATTCCTTTGACGCCCCGCTGGCGGCCGGCGACCGGCTGGTGTTCACCGACATGGCCATCTACACCATGGTCAAAACCAACACCTTCAACGGGGTCCAGTTGCCCTCGATCATCCTCTACCGGCCCGATACCGACCATTTGACCCTGGTGCGCCACTTCGGCTACGAAGATTTCAAATCCCGGCTTTCCTGAAACGCCACCCCTCCGCCGGTTGCTCAAGCGGCAAGGCCCCCCTGACTTCCCATTGACAGATGCTGGTTTCTTGAATACCGTGGCCCACATCTTTGCTGTTAAACCAGTACGTTGTTTCGAACTTACTCACAAGGGGACGATCCATGACGCACATGCTCTACACACCGAAAAGTGAAGTTGATGCCCGCATTCAGGCCTTTCAGGAAACCCTTGCCGCATCGGGCCAGGACGGCGCCCTGATTGTCCACCACACCAATCTGTTTTACCTCAGCGGCACCTCGCAAAGCTGCCATCTGTTCGTGCCCCGTACCGGCAAGCCCATCCTCATGGTTCGCAAGAGCTATAGCCGGGCCCTCCAGGAATCGCCGATCGAACAGATCATGGAGGTCAAGAGCCTGAAGATGATCCCCGAGATTCTCAAGGAAAAGGGCTTCGACCTCGGAACCCTGGGCATGGAACTCGATGTCATCCCCTACAACACCTG
>CAIMMA010000676.1 GCA_903842475.1 uncultured bacterium | reverse complement strand
TTGGGAATGACCGCTGGCCGCATCGACAGTTCATCGAGTCCCAGTCCCATCAGCACCGGCACGCACATCACATCACCGGCCATCTCCCCGCAGAGCGATACCGGAATGTCCTGGGCATGGCCGGCTTCCACGGTCTGCTTGATCATCCGCAGCACCGCCGGATGAAAAGGCTCATACAGATGCGCCACATACTGGTTGCCGCGGTCAATGGCCAGGGAATACTGAATCAGGTCGTTGGTGCCGATGGCAAAAAAATCAACCTCCGCGGCAAAGACATCGGCCATGACCACCGCACTCGGTACTTCGACCATCATGCCGATCGCCACATCCGCTGCATAGGGTTGACCGGTCGCTTCCAGTTCCCCCATGAGTTCACTGATTATTGATTTGGCCTGCCGCACTTCGCTCAGGGCGGAAACCAGCGGCAGCAGAATCCGCAGACAGCCATGCACCGAGGCTCTGAGCAGCGCCCGCAGCTGCATCCGGAACAGTTCCTTTTCATACAGGGAAAACCGGATGGAACGGAGACCGAGGGCCGGATTGCGTTCCTGATCGAACCAGGCCTTGTTGCCGGGAAAACTGTTGAGGAATTTGTCGCCGCCGACATCCAGGGTGCGCACGGTCACCGGGTGCGGCGCCATGGTCTCCAGCAGCCGCCGATAGGTGGCCAGCAGCTGCTCCTCGGTCGGCGGCCGGCGCCCCCGGAAATAATCGAACTCGCTGCGGAACAGGCCGATCCCTTCGGAGCCGTAACGGAGCACGGTCGGCAACTCTTCGAGCATTTCGATATTGGCGCTTAATCGGAGGCTATAACCATCCAGGGTTTCCGATGCCAGATGAATATAGCGGTCCAGTTCATCGGCCATGGCCCGGTTGTGCCGCTCATCCTCCCGATACCGGCTGATTTCCTCGGGATCGGGACGGAGCACGACCCGCCCCGAACCGCCATCCATGATGATCAGGTCGCCGGTGGCGAGGATGCCGGTCACATGTTCCAGGCCGACCACCGCCGGCAGCGCAAGCGAGCGGGCGACAATAGCGGTGTGCGAGTTCATCCCCCCTTTTTCAGTGAGAAATCCCAGGATGTTGCCGGCCTGCATCCGCATGGTGTCTTCCGGGGAGAAGTCGTTGGCCACCACAATAATGGGGCCGGCGGCCAAATCCATCGAGTCGCTTTCACGGCCGGCGAGCAGACCGAAAACCCGATCAGCCACATGCTTGATATCGGCGTATCGCTCCTTGATATACGGATCGTCTATCCGGTCAAATCGCTCCTTGATATCGCACAGGGCCTGGGCCAGGGCCCACTCCGCATTGACATTGTTCTGTCGGATGATGGCGACGGTGCGCTCGATGATCATCCGATCCTTGAGCATGAGCAGATGGGAATCGATGATCGACAGGGCATCGGCGAGATCGTCGGCCACCTTTTCCCGCAGCTGGATCAGTTCCTGGCTGGCGGCGGCAATGGCCTGGATAAACCGCCCCACCTCCTGATCGATATGTTCGACCGGCAGATGGTACCGGCCCGCTCTCCAGGTGGTACGCTTGAGCACCATGACTTTGGCCACCACGATGCCGGGAGAAACGCCGGTACCTTGCAGCGTTCGAGAGGTCTCGACCTGGGGGCCTCGCATTGTTTTCATCGGCATCTCAGGGTTCGTCCTGGCTTGCGATCACGGCCCGCGCCGCCTGCAGAGCCTCCTTCGCCTTTTCCCCATGGGCACACAGACGGATTTCGGTTCCTTGTACGAGGGCCAAGGCCAGGACGTCGAGGATTGAGGAACACTCAACAGTTTCCTCACCCCGGATGATCTGCAGCCGTACCCCGTATTCAGCGGCGATTTCGGCCAGACGGGTCGCTACCCGACCATGGACGCCCCGTTGATTGGCCACCGCCAGGTTAAGGTGCTGCCAATTCATTTAACGATGCGCAGGGTTGACTTGCGCCCTTGCTTTTGGCCAGGGGACTCATGTCCGGGAACTCGGGGCAGAGGTGTTGATGGTTCAAAACGAATCGCCTTGATGAACCGTCCTTCCCCCCCCATGGTGAAGATTTCCTGACCGGTGAACTGCGGGGTGCGAAGGGTCCAGACCACCGTTTGCAGCGGGATGGCAAGCAGGTGCAGGGTTACCTGCCACCATTCCTCTTTTCTGCTCTCATCCCGCACGATATCGCCCACCTTGGCGTACACCAGCATCTGCGGCTGTTTGGCGGCGATGATTACAATATCGCCCGCCACGGTGGACTCTTTAAAAGGCAGATTCTTTTTGAGTTCCGCGACCAGTTGTTCCATAGGTTCCATTTCCCCAGGCAGGGGCAGCCCCACCCTTATTGAAAGTTCGACGGGAAAATCGGAGCCCCTTCCCGGTTATTGGCAACATCCATTTCCAAAATCATCTCCTCCCCGGCAACCGTCCCGCGCAGCGTTACGGTTGGCACCGTCTGCAAGGTCTTGAGTACCGGGAACAGGGCATGCTCGATCAACAGCCTGGCCCTGGGCGACAGGATCTTTTCCTGATCCGTATTCTCCTTGAGCAGGGGGGGCAGCATCGCCATCAATCGATCCGCCAAATGCTTGCTGCGGGCAAAGAGAAACAAGTTGCCGGCCCGATCTTTTGCAGCCCCTAAATGATTGGGATCGGCAGCGGGGTCGCCCTCCCCTTGATTTTGAATCTGCTCAATCAAAGCCACACTGTCCGCAAGAATCAGATGACGTTCTTTCAGGGCGAAGGCCGGCTGCAACAAGCCGCCGGCCATATTCACCGAGCCTATCTCCAGGCCGCCGGTCAGGACGGTGATCACCTGGAGGCCCCTGAGCACCCGTTTCAGCATGGCCGCCACCTCCTGCTGGTCGCGGACCTCAAAGTACAGGCAGGACATGGTACGGTTCGGTAGCTGCGCCGTCTGCTGTTCGGTTATGAATACTCCGAATTGGGAGCCGAAGACATCAAAAAATTCCTCACTGGTCAGACCTGACCCCTCGATGACCCGCTGGATAAGGAGATACAGCAAGGCTCCAGCTTCCTGGTCTTTCATCTGCAGACCAAAATCCCACAGAGTTTTCAGCTTGAACCAGTTGGTCCAGAGGTGAAACTGGGTGTCAGGGGGGAGGCGCTGGCCGACCTGGTCCTTGGCGGGCGGGGCCAGTTGGTGGCTGGCGATGAAAGCGGCCAGCGGTCCGGGGGGGAACTGGGCGATGGCTGACAGACGATCATAGCCTGCGTCTGCCTGATGAAACAAGGCTAAATGATGGGGCACCAACCCGTTCTCCGGGGTTGCTTCCAGGGGCAGCGCCGGCAGTTGCCGCAACAGCGCGGCCAGATCGCTATAGAAAAAAAAGGAGGTTTGGTCGCCGACCCGATTTTTCAGGCTCTGGAAGGCTTGATTGGCCTGCAGACCAGTGCGGGCCAGCACCATCATGCTGAGCGACTGATCGATACAGCGTTGCACCGGCGAGGCATCCAGGGCGAGGATCAACTGCCCGCGGTTCCGGCAAAACGTCAGCGCCTGGCCCGACCGAAAGGCCAGGGTCACCAGTTCGACGCCCTGATACGATGTGGTGCGGTTGGATTCCACCGGTCCAAAAAATCCTTCCAGTTGCTCGGTGGACGGCAAGCCTACCCCCTGGGGCACAAGCAGCACCAGATGTTTGCCCAGGGACGCGCCGTTAAAGGGTTGGTTGTCGAGCGTGGGCAGCAGGGCCATCACGGCTTTGGTTGAAAATATTTTACTAAAAATAGACGACTTCGAAAACCGATCAAGCAGGTCGCTTAATCCTTTAAACCCGAAAACCTGGGATTCAGAGAACCCCAACTGCTTGAGAATTTTAGGTACATTACGGTCGTTCAATTTCTTGCCGATAGCGCTGCCCTGCCATGTCCCCCAGGAACGGGCGAGATGTTCCCATTGCATCAGGGCAAGGGTTTCAGTCGGCAGAAAATCAACGGCCTCGGGTTCCGGTCTGACATTGATGGTCACCAGGAATCCAAGCAGGCCGATCAGACTCAAAAAAAACAGCAACCGAGCCAACCGTTTCATAGGATTTCCATCGCTGCGATCTCATCCTCTATGGCCCGACGACCGGCGAGGTGCTGTTGCAAAAGATGCAGCACGGTGGCACCGTCAATTGGCTTGGCAATATAGTCATCCATGCCGGCGGCCAGACATTTGCGCCGGTCACTGTGCATGGCGTGGGCCGTCATGGCAATCACCAATATATGCTCGCCTGCTTTTTCAGCTTCACGGATACGTTCCACCACCTCATACCCATCCATTTCCGGCATCTGGATATCCAGCAAAATACAGTCAAATACCCCGCCTCGCCAGGCATCCAGAGCCTCGCGACCATTTTGCACCATGGTGACATGGTATCCGACCTGCTGGAGCAGGGTGCGGATCAGCATGCTGTTGATATATTCATCCTCGGCCACCAGAATCCGCTGGCCGTGCCCTTGGGTGACGGAAATGTTGCCCTGACCAGGCGACGCCTGCCCAGGGGACGTTGTCGTCAGATCGGAATCCGGCGCCGAAAAAGGAAGCGTGAAAGAAAAACAAGCGCCCCGATCGGGCATGCTGGTCAAGCTGATCTTGCCGCCCATGAGTTCCACCAGTCCTTTGGAGATCGACAGCCCCAGACCGGTACCGCCGAACTGACGGGAATGCGAGGAATCGGCCTGGGAAAACGATTCAAAGACCTTGTCCTGTTGGAACGGCGCAATGCCGATGCCGGTATCGGCAACTTCAAACAGCAGGGTTTGCTGCGCCGGTGGCTCGTTTTGCGCAAAACCGACCCGAACGCTGATCTGCCCTTTGCGGGTGAATTTAAGACTATTGTCACACAGGTTGGTGAGCACCTGCATGAGCTTGGTCTGATCCGCCACGATCACCTCGGGCACCGCCGGGTCCACCGTCAGGCGGAACTGCAGATGCTTTCTCTGCAGTGTCGGCTCCATTGGCCGGATGATTTCCTGCATCATCCCCCGCAGGGCAAAAGGCTGCGGGTGCAATTCATAACGCCCGGCCTCAAGTTTGGAAAAATCAAGAATATCGTTGATAATGGTCATCAACCGGATGGCAGAGCGCTGGATCAACGTAAGCCGTTCCCGCTGGACCTCCGGCATGGCCTCCTGCAACAGGATGTCAGCCAGGCCGATGATGCCGTTCATGGGGGTACGAATCTCGTGGCTCATGTTGGCGAGAAATTCGCCCTTGGCAACACTGGCCGCTTCCGCTGCCTCGCGCGCCAGTTCCAATTCCTTTTCCGCCGCTTTCCGCCGGGAAATATCCTCAACAACCCAAACCGTTCCCTTGGCCAGATCCGCTGAAGTAATCGCCTTGCCGCTGAGGGTGCACGGGATGACGGTGCCGTCTTTTCGTTTGAGCTGATACTCCACCTGTTCGACATCACTTTCAATCAATTGATGCAGATGCCGCTGGACAAAACGCCGAAAAGCCCGTTTGCCGGTAAACAACTGACGAACGTCGCCGGCCAGGAATTCCTTGCGGCTGTACCCGAACATCTCGGTCATCCGCTGGTTGGCATTGACCACCCGGCCGTCCCGAACCAGGATGATACCCACCAGACTGGTTTTGAATATGGTTTCCAACTCGCGGACCGACGCCCGATGCGCAGCCCTGGCCTGATTACTGACCTCCTGGCCGGCCAGGACTTGTCCGGTCAGCTGTTGCTCCTTATGCCTATGCCGGACCACGACACCGGAGAGAACACCCAGGGAAACAAAAACGCAGCCAAGCAACAACACCTCCGCCCAGGGAAACGGGACGGCTTTCAGAGTGACGATCCGCCAACCGTCAATTTCCAACGGTTGCGAAACGATGGTGTTACGAACGCCATCAGGGTAGGCGATGGTCTCCTGCAGAGAAAACGGCAAGGGTTGCAGCGCATGATCACCGAACTGCCTACTGGCCTGGACTTCAGCCAATCGATTTTGCGAAAGCGGCCAGGCGGTCCGGAAATTCCAATTCTCATGGGTGGAGGCAAAAACCACCCCGTCCGGAGAGAGCAGAAGGACATCGAGCTTACCGCGCAGCGCGGTGAAAAGAGCGTCAACCGATTCGCTCCGGGTCTTGATGACCACCACCCCAACCGGTTGCCCTTGGTCGGCGGCATAAACCGGTGCACTGAAATAAAACCCTTTGCGCAGGGTGGTCACCCCGACAGCGGGATAGAGTGCGGGTGTCCCTGCAATCGCTTGCAGGAAATAAGGGCGGAAAGGATATTGCTTGCCAGTGAGACTCGCTTCTTCAAAGGAAGCAGAACTGCCGATAACGGTGCCGGCGGAATTCATGACAAAAACAAAACTGACGTCCAGCGCCCCCCGGGCGGTGTTCAACACCCTGAGCAAGGCGTCGTTATCAATGCGATCCCGACCGGTGCAAACCTCGACGATCTCCTTAAGCGTCGCCAGATCCTGAACGGAATGGGCATAATACCGGGCAATGAAGGTGTTGATTTCCACCGCCAGGTTGTCGGTGACCGGGCGCTGATGCTTTCGATGCAGCAGCAGGGTGACCTGATCCCCCACCAGGGCAATGAGCGTCACCAGCAGCAGAGTCAGGGCTGCGATGACCCACAACCTGATTTTCAGCGATTGTGACGCGTTCATTCCACGTGAAGTTCCCTGGGTAGTTCCTGCGGCACGTTCATCTCAAGCTACTCGCTTTGCATCATCTGGAGGAAAGGCAGGTGTTTCTGATCGTTCACCCAACCGTACCGCCATGTAACCTTATGGGGAGAAGTGCTTTAAAAAACCCGTAAGCGCTGGCAGCACGCCGGCATTTTCTGCAAAGATCCAATCAACGCGGATGGGTTTGGAAAGGCGGGGCACCCCTGAAAAAGCCGACAAGCACGCCCCCAAGGGAGGCGAGCAGCAACAGCCTGCTTACCATCATGACATTTCGAAAATAATACTCGCTAATCTGCGCACAATCCATTGAAAAAAAGGCCTGGGGCAGCAGCGGAGAAAAGGGGGGAATATTGGTGCGGTGATCAGGGGACAAGAGGATACCGAGGACAAGTCCAAGGAAAAAAATCGGGGAAAATCGCACCGGCAAGAGGGCCACTGCAACGGAACCAAATGGCAGCAAGGGCCGAGCACCGGAACCGACGCCGCCATGCAGCCCCTGCCACGGGGCCGTATTGAAAAGCTGTGAAGTGTACGAACCTGCCGGTTACACCGGCAGGATGCGATAAAACACGGCGGCGATGACCATGCAAACCGGGATAGTGAGAAACCAGGCGACGACAATGTTGCCGACAATGCCCCACTTGAGGGCATGGATACCTCTGGTGCTGCCGACGCCCATGATCGAGGTGGAAATAACATGGGTGGTGCTGACCGGGATGCCGAAATACGAGGCGCTGAGGATCACGGCGGCAGCCGAAGTTTCAGCGGCAAAGCCGTGCACCGGCTTAAGCTTGATCATCTTGCTGCCCATGGTGCGGATGATCCGCCAGCCGCCGGCCATGGTGCCCATCCCCATGGTCAGGGCGCAACCGAGAATGACCCAGTAGGGCACCTCAAAGGTGGGCAGGGTGTGGTAACTGACCAGGGCCAGGGTGATGATCCCCATGGTTTTCTGGGCATCGTTGCTGCCATGGCTCAAAGCCATGATTCCGGAGGAAACCAGCTGCATCTTTTTAAAATATTTATTGACGGTGTTGGGATTGGCCCGGGCACAAACCCACAAAATGGTCACCATGCAAAAAAACCCGATAACAAAACCGATGAGTGGCGAAACGATCATCGGCAGCAGCACCTTTTTGGTTACCCCTTCGATCTGGACCACACTGAAACCGGCCTTGGAAACCGCTGCGCCGATCAGTCCGCCGATCAGGGCATGGGAGGAACTGGAGGGTATGCCGTAGTACCAGGTGATAAGGTTCCAGATGATAGCCGACAGCAGGGCACAGAGAATCACCCCCTGGGTGACGCAATCGGTGGCGACAATCCCCTTGCCGACGGTGCTGGCCACATGGGTCCCCAGGAACGCCCCGAAAATATTGAGCACCCCGGCGTACATGATAGCGGTACGGGCGGTGAGTACCTTGGTGGAGACGACCGTGGCAATGGCGTTGGCGGAATCATGAAACCCGTTGATATATTCAAAGATCAGGGCGGTAACGATAACTAAAATAAGCAGGGTCAGAACCATGGAGCCTCTTCCTTTTTTCCCGTGACACCATCATGAGCGTTCCCACCTTTTCCCGCTTACGGGGAAAGGTGGGAACATCTCAACTATGCTTCAGGGCGATATTGACAATCAGGTCGGAAATGACCGAACACATATCCAGGGCATTTTCGATACCCTTATAAATGTCGCGCAATTTCAGCACATACAGCGCATCGTATTTACCGGAAAAAAGCTCTTCCGTGGCGGTAAACAGGATCTCGTCGCCGCGGTTTTCAATATCCTTGATCCGGTAATTGCAGTCGGTGATATCTTTCAACGGCGCATTACGCTTCAACATGGAAATAATAGTCCGCAGTTCTTCCGCCGCTTTGAGCAAAATCTCCGCCTGCTTTTTGACGATATCGTTGTAGGAATCGATCTTGTAGATCCGCAGGTTGACGCAGGCCTTGAGGATAACCTTGGTACTCTTGTAGAGATAGGTCGAGATCAGCTGAATATCTTCCCGGTCGATCGGGGTGATAAAGGAAGCATTGAGCAGCGACAGGCTGCCTTCCAGGGATTCCACCGCCCTTCGTTTATAGGTCTTGGCATGGATCAGGTACTCTTCCCGCTCTCTCAGATCGGAATGGACAATCTGATAAAACAACTGGGAAGATAGTTCGCAGACCTCGGCCCCGTTTTCAAAATGTTGATAGAATTTGTTTTCGGGCGGCGGCAGTATTTTGGCGAGAAAACCAAGGTTCATAATCGTTCCCTTCTCCTTGCAAAATTCAGATGCTCTACTTCCGGCTCTTCAAAGCCAACAGAACTATATAAATACAAGATGTTATCATCCACAGACAGCGCCCTGATCCCACCAAAACGGCAAACGGAGCATGCCTGCCTCAAATCGTCATAACCTTACCTTTCTCACATAATTATGACATTAAAAAAACAAAATCCTAACACTTTTCTAAAAAAAAATCGTTGGCCACAGCGAGCTAACCTAGCATTTATATAACATATAATGTAACCACCCCAAGTAACCGAGAGGTAATTCGGGGAACCGTCCCCCCTGCTGCATTGCGGCCCCACCCCTGGTGCTCAAAACTCGACATGCGCGCGCCCTGCCGCGAGCTGAGTCCCAGCTGCACAAGCCACGGAATCGGCACCCATGCCTGTTCAATTTATCTTGTAAAAACATTATGTTTTATGTACTTTCCCTGTCACAACTTACCACGTGTCGTTTTTCACCAAACAAGGCCTCTGCCATGCTGCCCGGGTTGTAACCCCTTGAGACCCCATTCTCATCCACATCAGCAAACGTCCATGGTCCCGGGAGATGCCCGTGCGCTTCGTTAAAACGAGCAGAAGAGTTCGAGCCCTGCAAGTAGGCCTGGGACTAGCCATTGCAAGCCTCAGCGCCTGCATGCCGGTCGGCCCGGATTTCCAAACGCCGCAGCCGGACCTGCCCGCTCAATGGAGCGAGGCCTCGGGAACGATCCGGAACGCCCCCGAAACGGCGACCTCCCGCTGGTGGTCCCTGTTCCGGGATCCGATGCTGGACTCGCTGATCGCCAGGGCCGCTGCCGCCAACCCCGATCTGCGCATCGCCGAAACCCGCATCCGCGAGGCCAGGGGCCAACGCCGCCTGACCGCAGCCGCTGGTCTCCCTTCCCTTGACGTCGGCGGCAGCGCCAGCACTATCCGCCGCAGCGAAAATACCGCCTCCGGCGGCAACGGCAGTGCTCAGGATCTTTTCCAGGCCACTTTCGACGCGGGTTGGGAACTCGACATTTTCGGCGGTATTCGCCGCCAGGTTGAAGCCGCCGAGGCCAACCTCGCCGCCACGGTGGAAGACCGGCGCGATGTCCTGGTTTCCCTGGAGGCCGAAGTGGCCAGGAACTATCTCGAGCTCCGCGCCAGCCAGTTGCGGCTGGCCATAGCCCTGGATAATATCCGCACCCAGGAACAGACGGTGGATCTGGTTCGCAATACCTTTAAAATCGGTTTGGGGGGCGAGCTGGAAATCGTCCAGGCCGAGACCCAGCTTTCCTTGATCAAATCCCAGGTCCCTGCGCTGGAAAGCAGCGCCACCCAAGCGATGCATCAATTGGCGCTCCTGCTCGGACAGCAGCCGCAGTCCCTGAAGGCCGAGCTGCGCACGCCCTCCGGTTTGCCGCCGGTGCCCCCGCAACTGCCCGCCGCCCTCCCCTCGGACCTGCTCCGCCAACGGCCCGATATCCGCAGCGCCGAGCGGCAGCTTGCCGCCGCCACCGCCACCGTCGGCGCGGCCACCGCCGAACTCTTCCCCCGCTTCTCGCTCTCCGCGTTAGGCGGCCTGCAAAGCGTTGCACTTCCTGACCTGGTCGCCGCCAGCAGCCGCTTCTGGACCGCCGGCCCGACGGTGCGCTGGCCGCTGTTCGATGGCGGCCGCACCAGGGCCGGAATCGAAATCACCGAGGCCCGCCGAGACCGTGCCCGGCTCACCTATGAAAAAACCGTGCTCACCGCCCTGGCCGAGGTCGAAAATTCCCTGGTCGCCCTGGATCGCGAGCAGGCCGCCCGCAGCATGCTGGGCAACGCCGTGGTCACCAGCCAACGGGCGGTGGTCATTGCCAGGGGGCAGTATAAAGCCGGCCTGACGACCTTTCTCAATGTACTGCAAAGCGAAAACGCCCTGTACCAGTCCCAGGACAAACTCGCCCTGAGCGACCAACGGCTGGCGATCGATATGATCGCCCTGTACAAATCCCTGGGCAGAGGCTGGCAGACCGAGACCGACGCATCCCCCGGTACTGATCCGCCCAACTCCCCAGCAGCAAGGACTACTCCATGAGCTCCCCCGCCACCTTCCGCAGCCCGGCTTCGCGTTATTTTCCTTTTTTCTCCCTGCTCCTGGCTCTGATCGGCTGCACCATGCTGATGGTACCGGGCTGTACCTCGGAGAAAAAAAACGAAGGGAAAAGCGGGCAGAAAAAAAAGAGCGCCGTGCCGGTGGCCATCGAGGCCAGCCAGACCAAGACCCTGCCGGTCGAACTCGGCGCCATTGGTCATGTCGAAGCTTTCGCCTCGGTTGAAATCCGCTCCCAGGTTACCGGCACCCTCAGATCGGTGCATTTCAAGGAGGGCGACGAGGTCAAAGCCAGCCAGCTGCTGTTCACCCTCGACCCCCGCCCCTTTGCCGCCAATCTGGCCCGAATGGAGGCGGAATTGGCCAAAAACAAGGCTGAGCTGGAGAACGCGCACCGGGCAGGCGGGCGCTACGCCCAGGCTGCCCAAAAAGGCTATGTCTCCGCCGAACAGGCCGATCAGGCCGCCACCAAGGTGGCCACCCTCAGCGCCACGATTAAAGGGGATCAGGCCGCGGTGGATGCCGCCCGGCTGGAACTCGACTACTGCACCATCCGCGCGCCCCTGGCCGGCCGCACCGGAGAGATTCGCACCGATCAGGGCAACCTGATCAAGGCCAATGGTGACAGCCCCATGGTCACCATCAATCAGATGCAGCCGATCCTGATCACCTTCACCGTGCCGGGCCAGCACCTGCCGGATATCAACAAATACCAGGCGGCCGGGACCCTGAAGGTGCTGGCGGCGATCAAAGACCATGGCGCCGAAACGCTTGCCGGCGCCCTCTCGTTCATCGACAATACCGTGGATCCCGCCACCGGGGTCATCCGGCTCAAAGCAAGTTTTGCCAACACCGACCAAGCCCTCTGGCCGGGCCGGCTGGCGGATGTCCGCATCCGGCTCACCACCCTGCCCGATTGTGTGGTCGTGCCTTCCCAGGCGGTCCAGATCGGGCAGCAGGGGCCGTATGTCTACGTGGTCAAAGCCGACCAGACCGTCGAATACCGACCGGTGACCCCGGACATGCTGCACCAGGGCGAGACGGTGATCAAGACGGGACTCCAGGCCGGCGAACGGGTGGTGATTGATGGCCAGCTGCAGTTGACCAACGGCATCAAGGTTGAAGAACGCCAAGGCCTGCCTCCGGGCAAAGCCGAAGCCAGCGGCAAAGAGGCCGAATCCGGTGCCAACAGCGCGCGGGGCAGCCGATGACCGGGATGTCCGACCTCTTTATCCGCCGGCCAGTGATGACCGTGCTGGTGATGATCAGCATCCTGCTCTTCGGCCTGATCAGTTACCGGCAATTGGCGATCAGCGACCTGCCTAACGTCGATTTCCCCCCCATCCTGGTCAATACCAACCTGCCCGGCGCCAGCCCGGACACCATGGCCTCGACCGTGGCCACGGTCCTGGAAAAGCAGTTTGCCACCATTGCCGGGATCGATTCGATGAGTTCGGTGAGCACCACCGGCTCCACCCAGATCACCCTCCAGTTTTCCCTGGAACGCGATATCGATGCCGCGGCCCAGGACGTGCAGACCGCCATCTCGCTCGCCGCCCGCAACCTACCCAGCGGCATGCCCTCGCCGCCCTCGTTCCGCAAGACCAATCCCGCGGTCGATCCGATCCTGTACCTCTCGCTCAGCAGCCCAACCCTGCCGCTCCCGGTGCTCGACCAATACGGCCAGACCATGAGCCAGCGACTGTCGATGATCAACGGTGTGGCCCAGGTGACGTTGCGCGGCACCCAGAAATATGCGGTGCGGGTGCAGCTCGATCCCCGGGCCCTGAAAGGGTTTAACCTGGATGCCGACCAGGTTGCCCAGGCGGTGAGCGCCCAGAACGCCAACCGGCCTATGGGCCAGCTGATCGGTCCGCATCATGCCCTGACCCTGCAGGCTAACGGCCAGCTCAAAGCAGCGGAGCAGTATAAGGAGGTGGTGGTTGCGGTCCGCGACAACCGGCCGGTCCGACTGGCGGAAGTGGCGACGGTGATCGACAGCGTTGAAAACGACCAGTCAGGCGCCTGGTTTTTCACCGCCGACTCCAAGGCCCAGTCCATTTTCCTGGCCATAGAAAAGCAGCCGGGCATGAATACCATCGAGGTAGCCGATGCCGTCAAGGACCTCCTGCCGAAACTTGCCGAGAGCCTGCCGGCCTCGATCAAGCTGACCACCCTGCGCGACGGCAGCCTGGCCATCAAGGATTCGGTCGAAGACATTCAATGGACCATGCTGCTGACCTTGGTCCTGGTGGTCCTGGTGATCTTTCTCTTTCTCCGCAATTTCAGCGCCACGCTCATTCCCAGCCTGTCGCTGCCGATGTCGGTGGTCGGCACCTTTGCGGTCATGTACCTGCTCGGCTACAGCCTCAACAACATGTCGCTGATGGCCCTGACGCTCTCGGTGGGATTCGTGGTCGACGACTCCATCGTGGTACTCGAAAACATCGTCCGCCACCTGGAGATGGGCAAAAACCGGATGCAGGCCGCCTTGGACGGAGCACGTGAGGTCGCCTTCACCATCATCTCCATGACCCTGTCCCTGGTGGCCATATTTATCCCACTGCTCTTCCTCGGCGGCCTCATGGGACGACTGTTCCGCGAGTTTTCCGTGACCATCGGGGTGGCGGTCTTGGTCAGCGGCGTGATCAGCCTGACCCTGGTGCCCATGCTCTGCAGCCGTTACCTGCGCGAACAGCATCGGGTGCGCCATGGCCGGCTGTACCTGACGACCGAGGCCGGTTACCAATGGATGGTGCGCATCTACGATCAAAGCCTGCGCGCCGTGCTCCGTCACCGACTGGCCACCATGGCCCTGTCCCTGGTGATGCTGGCCGCCACGGCCTATCTTTTTATCGCCGTGCCCAAGGGTTTTATCCCGGCGGAAGACCGGGGCTTCATCATGGTCTCCACCCAGACCGACCAGGGCATTTCCTGGAGTTCCCTCAAGGAACACATGATGCAGCTCGGCGCCATCGCCCAGCAGAACCCGAACGTCGACCGGTTTCTGGTCAGCGTCCACACCAGCGCCATGATGATGCTGGTGCTCAAGCCCCGGGCCGAACGCGACTTGAGCGCCGATCAATTGGTCCAGGACCTGCGGCCCAAGCTCAACAAAATCCCGGGCATCCGCGCCATGCTGGTCAACCCGCTGCCGATCAATATCGGCGGCCGCCGCTACCGCAGCCTCTACCAGCTGACCCTGCAGGGGATCGACACCCCGCAATTATATGAAGCGGCCAGGAAACTGGAGCGGGCCATGCTGGATGCCCCGAATCTGCTCGACGTGAGCAGCGACCTGCAGATGGAGAATCCGGAACTCAATGTGGATATCGACCGCAACCGAGCGCTTTTGCTCGGGGTCTCGCCCGAACAGATCGAGGACACGCTGTACAGCGCCTATGGGGAGCGTGACGTCTCCACCATCTTCGGCGCCAATGACCAATACAGCGTGATCATCGAATACCTGCCGCGTTTCCAGACCAATGCCGCGGCCCTTGACCTGCTCCATATCCGCTCAAGCCAGGGGCAATTGGTGCCGCTGTCCACCGTCGCCAGACTGCATGAAGGCCTGGGCCCGCTCTCGATCAACCACTCCGGCCAGCTGCCCTCAGTCACCCTGTCGTTCAACGTCAAGCAGGGCGTGGCCCTGGGACAGGCCCTGACGGAACTACAACAACTGACCGACCCCCTGCTGCCGACGGGGATCACAGCCTCGTTCCAGGGCAATGCCCAGCAATTCCAGGCGGCGCAGGCCAGCATGGGCTGGCTGCTGGGCCTGGCGATCATCGTCATCTATATTGTGCTCGGCATTTTGTATGAAAGCTACATCCACCCGCTCACCATCCTCACCGCCCTGCCCTTTGCCGGCTTCGGCGCCCTGATTACCCTGCTGCTGTTCAAGGTCGAGCT
>CAIMMA010000675.1 GCA_903842475.1 uncultured bacterium | reverse complement strand
TATCAAGAAAAAGCTTTTGCACTTCGGCGACCGCCGGTCCTTCAATTTGCACATCGGTGTCACGCCAGGGTACCTGCGCCCCTTTCGGTTTCCTTCCGGAAAAACTGCTCGAATAGACCGAACTGATGTTAATGCCACCAATAAAGGCCGTCTTGCCGTCAACGATCAAAATTTTACGGTGGTCCGGGCTGACCAGCAGCCAGTTCCCGCGGGCATTCACCGGATTGATCGGATTGAATTCGACCACCTGAATGCCGCCGTCCCGCAAGCGCTGAAAAAAAGATGCGGGAGTTTTCAGACTGCCCAGGCTGTCATAAAGGAGATTAATCTGGACGCCTTCCGCCCGTTTTTTCAGAAGCAGATCGGCAAATCGACGGCCGACCGGATCATCTTCAATTATATAGGTTTCAAGATTGATATGGTCCTTGGCCTCCTGGATTGCTTTGAACATGGCTGCATAGGTAGCCTGACCATCGGCAAGCAAGGTGACCTTGTTCCCCTTGGTCAGCGGGCTTTCGGTGACCGATTCCACCACGGCTGTATATCGTTCCAGGATGTCCGTGGGATTGACGGAGTGCTTCAGCCGTTCCATGATAGCTTTGCTTTTTTGGGGCGTGAGCAGTCCTTGCGACGAGACGATTTGACGAGATTCCCGGGCAGTCGGCACCTCATCAATCACTCCGGTGACGTTTGGCAAGGTCGCACATCCACCGCTGAGTCGCAAACCGACGATCGACAGCATTATCAAGATGTAAACTCTGGTCATTTTCATAGGTTCATGACCTGTGCCTGATACTTTCCCAGGCTACTGACTATTTATTTCAATGGGATTTTTTTCTCAAACATCCAAATAGTTATACCATCCTCTATGGATAACACTGTAAGTCTTTTGAGCTTCGCTGTCTCCACCTGCTCGGCACCGGATAGCCGGTACACGCATTTTATACCCGGGAAAAACTGACGCTGTCCTTTTCAAACTCTTTCAGTACCTTAGCGCTCAAAGAAGGCTGCACCTTCGGTGTCATGTTGAAAAATGTTGCCGTGGTGACCAGGTAATTTTCTTTACTGGCGAGTTCCTGCTCAAAGGCAAAATGGGCCACCTGCTGAAAGAGATATTGAATATCCGCAGGCGTGAATCCCAAGGTCATATCGACAATCTGGTCCAGATCGACCTGGCCGGTGTTGAGCTTGGAAAGATAATGCTCAAGGATCGTGGTCCGCCCCTCCTTATCCAACCCGCCGACCGGAATGATGCAGTCAAACCTGCCCGGACGAAGCATGGCCGCATCCAATTGCCGGATGTAATTGGTGGCGCAGACCAGCAGGATTTTGTTCTGCTGATTCTTAAGCAACGGAATCTGTTTGAGAAACTCGTTGGTAATCGACTTATCAATCCGGTCCCCCATATCACGGCTGCCGGCAATCTCCTCAAATTCATCAATAAAAAGCACTACCCGGTCAAGGTGGCGGACATCTTCCATCACCTGCCGCAGGTTGGCGCCGATCTTCTCGACCCCGTCCGCCATCAGCATGCTGGGCACGATCTCGATGTAACGCCAGGAAAGAATGCCGGCGATCGCCTTGATAAAATAGGTCTTCCCCGTACCGGGAGGGCCAAAAAACACGATGGCCTGGGGCGGCACCACGCCGTGCTTGATCGAAAGCTCTTCTTCCATCAGGGGCAGAATGATTCGGCGCTGGACCAACTGCTTGGGGGGCTGGGTATCGGAGATGGTGTCCCACAGATCCTTGCCGATGGTCTGCGCCCCCATCTCGCTGAGAATATGCTTCCGTTGATGGGTGAGGTATTCATCCGGGGCCTGCTCCATATTCTCGAGAAAATCGATGCAGGCCGTCCGCAGGCCCACATCCCGACCGAGTTTTTCGGAGAGCAGCCACTTATGCATTACTATTTTCAACCAGAGATCGGCGGCGATCTCGGGTTCAAAAATCATGCCGCTGAGTTCAAGGATTCTATTCGCCGCTTCTTCCGGCGATAGGTTTTCCAGTGTTTGCTGTTTCATAAAATTTACTCTTACGCTTTGATTTTATACTTTTTTTGACGTTTTCGCCAAAAGGAAAAAAACTTCGTTTGGTCATTTCAAACGCTGAGAGAAATCCTTGAAACAATCGAGAGATTTCTCGTTGCCTTGCTCCTCGAAATGACAGAAATCACCTTTTTGCGAGCCCATCTTTTTTTACGTAACAAAAAAAGAGGAGCCGTTAGATTCGGGCTCCTCTTCTTGAGTCTGCAACGGAAACGACCCATGCCGATTCCAAATTGAACGTAGTCGCGGTTACGCTCCACGATTTGTCATCGTTACCAGCCTTCGCGTTTGCTTGATGCTAGGCTGGGATTATTTGCGGATTTTCCTGCCGACAAAGGCCAGGCCGAGCATGCCGGAACCAAAGAGCAGCATGGTGGCTGGTTCGGGTACGGGTGAGGCAACTTGTGATGCAGACCAAGTAACGTT
>CAIMMA010000674.1 GCA_903842475.1 uncultured bacterium | reverse complement strand
TCCCGATCAGATCAAACAGGTATTACTGAATCTTTTGAACAATGCCGCCGATGCCTGCCACCAGCCGGGAGCAACTATCACAGTCAGTACCAGACGGGACAGCGACAACGTTGCTGTTGCTATCAAAGACACTGGCACCGGCATAAAGGATGAGGATCTTGACCACATTTTTCAACCCTTCTTCACCACAAAAGACACAGTCAAGGGAACTGGCCTAGGTTTGTCAATCAGTTATGGAATTGTCAAACACCACGGAGGAGAGATGTTGGTCGAGAGTCGTTTTGGAGAAGGAGCAACCTTTACGGTTGTCCTGCCCATCAAGGGAAAGGATAAAGCTGTAGCTTCGGTGGAATAAGAGAGAGTACAGATCAAGCGAAAGTGAGGTGGTACAGAAAAAGTGGACACAAAGTTAAGAGCGTTTAATCTGCTCTGAGGAGGTGTTCACATGAAAAAAACAGTACGCAGAAAATTCACAGACGAATTCAAGGAAGGGGCCGTCAAACTGGTCACGGAACAAGGATACAAGATTTCCGAAGCGGCCAGGAATCTTGGCATCCATGCCACTCAACTTCGCCGGTGGGTCAAAGGGAAATCACTGGATGCACCCCCCGTTACGACCAGCACGGTTCAGTTGCAAGCAGAACTTAAGCAGTTGAGGCGAGAAAATGAGCGTCTTCGAATGGAGCGAGAGATTCTAAAAAAGGCAGCAGCCTTCTTCGCGAAAGAATCGGTTTGAGATTTTCCTTCATCGATATCGAGAAGAAGGCGTTCCCTTTGTTTTTGCTGTGTAAAGTCATGCAGGTGAGCCGTAGCGGTTATTACCACTGGAAAAAGCGTGGAACATCGGCCAGGGAGAAGGAGCGATCCCAGCTGATTCCCAGGGTTCGTTCCATTCATCAGGACTCGAAAGCAACGTACGGCAGCCGAAGGATGGCTCAGGAGCTGAATGCTCTTGGGTTTCATTGTGGCAAGCATAAGGCCGGAACTTTGATGAAGCTGGCTGGCGTTGCAGCAAAACAACGGAAAAAGTTCAAGGCCACAACCGATAGCAAGCATACGTTTCCTGTCGCCCCTAATCTTCTGAACCGCAGGTTTTCCGTGACCACACCGAATTGCGTCTGGGTTGGCGACATCACCTACATTTGGACATCCGAGGGATGGCTGTATTTAGCGGTTGTGATCGATTTGTATTCCCGCCGTATCGTAGGGTGGTCGATGAACAAATGCATCACCAGGCGATTGGTCATGGATGCGTTCACCATGGCGATTTGGCGACGAAAACCATCGAGTGGTCTCATTTTTCACTCGGACAGGGGCAGTCAATATTGCAGCCATGATTTCCAGAAATTACTCAAGAAGCATGGAATACTGACCAGCATGAGCAGAAAGGGCAATTGCTGGGACAATGCTGTGGCGGAGAGTTTCTTCGGCAGCCTCAAGGTCGAGCAGGTTTTTGGGGTGAGGTATCCCTGCCGATCTAGCGCCAGACAGGACATCATCGAGTACATCGAGATGTTTTACAACAGCAAGCGCCGTCATTCCTCTTTGGGGTACATGAATCCCATGGAATTTGAGAAACAACAGCTTTGGAAAAAAGCGGCTTAAAAAAACGTCTACTTTTATTTGACCACGTCAATTGAACTGGTTCCGCACTTGCGAGAGGTAACGGCTAAACTCGCCCCTTTTCGAGTGATCTCTGCTGTCTAAACCTGGGCTATATGCTCGGATTTACGGCAACATTTAGGCAAAAAAAAAGCTATTCCAACGCAATAGTCCTAGGGCTCAATATAAAATCTGAGCTCTAATTGGCCACTTGGCGCGTA
>CAIMMA010000673.1 GCA_903842475.1 uncultured bacterium | reverse complement strand
GATCTGGCCAAGACCGGTGCTGCTGGCCACACCGATATGCTCATCAACCACCTTTTCGAGGTTGACCAGTTTGCCTTTGGCTCGGTAACGCACCAATTTGTTTTCAAAATGGTAGACCAGTCCAGCCGAATCATAGCCACGATATTCAAGCCGCCGCAATCCCTCAAGCAGAATGGGCACAACTCTTCTAGTGCCGACATAACCTACTATTCCACACATATATGTATCCTCTCAGGTGATCTTCAAAGCAGTAAACCAACACTGGCAACAGTATCCACGAGGCCATCATAAAATGCAAGCCATAACATTGGCAAAGCCCGGAGGTCCCGGCGGGTGCTGAAGATGCAAAGAAAATAACAACCATTGTTTAATAATGCCGAATAATATGCTAAGGAACTGCGCGCAGGGTAAAATGGACAACGCCCCCACCGCGCTGGAGAAATCGTTTTGAGATAACCAAAAAAGAGGGTATCCTCCCTATAAATAGAGAGTTAAAGGACGACCGCATGAACGAACGACAACGCCTGCAAGAACTGTTGCTGCAAAAATCCTACCGCCAGGGGACCTTTACCCTCACTTCGGGCAAGACTTCGGATTTTTACATCGATTGCAAACAGACGACCCTCGACGCAGAAGGCAGCTATCTTTGCGGTCGGCTGCTTTTTGAGCTGATCCGCAATCATTCCGAGCCCATCACCGGGGTCGGCGGCATGACCCTGGGGGCCGATCCTCTGGTGACTGCGGTATCCTTGGTCAGTTATCTCGAAAAAGCACCTCTTCCGGCGTTCATAGTACGCAAGGAAGCCAAGGGACACGGCACCGGCAATTTCCTCGAGGGCAAAAGCAACTTGGTCAAGGGTGGGCTCGTGGCTCTGTTCGAGGATGTGGTCACCACCGGCGGCACCCTGCTCAAGGTTATCGAACGGGTTGAAAACGAAGGCTTCAAGGTCGGCCTGGTGGCCACCATTGTTGATCGCCAGGAAGGCGGCGCCGAAGCACTGGCGGCGAAAGGCTATCCCTTGAAGGCGATCTTTACCCGAGAACAACTTATTGGCAAGGTGTAGCCACCGTGAAATGCAAGGAATGCGGAAAGACGTTGAAGGTGCATCGGCGATGCCGGCAGGTCCGGCTCAAATGTTCCGGTTGCCAAAAAGAGTATCAGATCCACGAAGTAGCCGCCGAACTCGACCGGGAGACCGAAATGGAACTTGAACGCTTCACCTGCATCATCTACGATTGACGACCATGACAAGCGTTAAGGTGCACGTCCGTGACGATAACACGGCAACGCTGATCTGCCCGGGCTGCGGTGTCGTCAAGCATATCGCGGCTGACAAGTTTAAACAGGGCAGGCATACCATCACGGTGCAGTGTCGCTGCCAGCAAACTTTCAGTGTGCAATTTGACTTCCGCCGTCATTACCGCAAGCAGGTCAGCCTGCCCGGAACCTATATAATCATCAGCCCTGGCGGGATTGGTGGCGGCATTATTCACCTCAACAACCTCTCGAGAGGCGGGGTCGGCTTTACGGTTTCCGGCCTGCACCGGATCGAACCAAACCAAAAACTACAGATCGAATTTCAGTTGAACGACAAAAAGAAAACCGCCATCAAGAAAAGAGCTTTGGTCAAATCGGTACAGCAGAACCTCGTCGGTTGCCAGTTCGAGGCCGATGGGGAAATGGAAAAAGATTTAGGGTTTTTTCTGAAATCCTGATTACCCCCGGCTGTGCCCCTCCCTCCCTCGTCCTTACTTTTCAGCCCCGCAATTTCACCCCGCCTGTTCGGCGGATGACCGCAGAATTTCCTGGGCCTTCACCAGCAAGGGTTCCAGCGTGGCGCTGTCCAAGGCGCTGATCCCAACCCCCTCACCGGAAAGCAGCACCTGCAGCGCTTCCTCGGGGCCGACCCGGTCAATTTTGTTATAGACCTGGAGGCAAGGGATGGCATCGAGTTCCAGTTCGGCCAGCAGCGACTCCACCACCTCCACCTGCTGACGCCAGGCAGGATTGGAGATATCGATCACATGGAGCAATAAGTCCGCTTCAAATAATTCTTCCAGGGTGGATTCAAAGGCCTTGAGCAGGTCGGCGGGCAGGTTGCGGATAAAGCCGACGGTATCGGTGATGATCACCTCCATGTCCTCGGGAAAACGCAGACGCCGGCTGGTCGGGTCCAGGGTGGCGAACAGCATATCCTCGGCCTGGATGTCGCTTTTGGTCAGGGTGTTGAGCAGGGTGGACTTGCCGGCATTGGTGTAGCCGACCAGGGAAATCACCGGCACATCGCGCTTGCGCCGCCGGCTGCGGCGGTGGAAACGCTGCTCGCCCACGGCCTTGAGTTCCTTGCTCAAGCGGGTGATACGATCATTGATCCGCCGCTTATCGATCTCCAGGCGGGTTTCACCCGGCCCGCGGGCGCCGATGCCGCCGGTCAGACGGGACAGGGCGTCGTCGCGGGTGGTCAGCTTGGGCAGCATATATTTCAACTGAGCCATCTCGATCTGCAGCTTACCCTCCCGTGATCGGGCTCGGCTGGCAAAGATATCGAGGATCAGCTGAGTACGGTCAATCACCCGCAGATCGGTATGATCGGTGACCGAGCGGATCTGCGAAGGGCTGAGCTCCTGATCGAACACCAGGAGATTGGCTCCGAGCCGCAGGCTTATCAGCACGATCTCCACCAGTTTGCCCCGACCGAGGATGAAACGGGAATGGAGATGCTTACGGCGCTGGATCACCTGGTCCAGGACCTCGACCCCGGCGGAACGCGCCAGTTCGACCAGTTCGGCCATGGAATCCTCGGCCTCGACGCGGGTGCCGGTGGTCACCGAGACGAGAATGGCCCGATCCTTCCCCTTATCGACTTCGCGGATCGGTCGTTCACGGATGAATTCCGCTTCCAGGGCCTCGATCAATTCGATACAGGACTGCAGTTGGGCCGCGGGGTGCACCGGCGCCAAGGTCGCCCAGTCGCGACCATCGACCTGCCGGGGGATGAGATATACGGCATGCAGCAGCTCGGGCAGCCCTTCCCGGAGCGTCAGGGAGGCCATCAGGTCGAGCCGCAGGCAGGCCAGATCCATGATGTCTTCTTCATTGATCGCCGCACCGCCGCCCAAGACGGTATGCACACAGCGCAGGCCGCGCAAACGGCCGCCGGCGGTGCCGACATTGGCCAGGGCCGGGATGGTGATCCGGTCGTAATCGCCGACCACCACGCTTTCAATCTGGCCGGAACGATGGATGAGCAGGCCGACCCGACGGTTGAGTTCCGCCGAGATTGTCGCCAGACTGCGGGCGGTTTCCCTGCCGATGATCTCTTCGGGCGGGATTTTCTTCTGCGCCAGCCGTTCGAGATCGCGCAACTGCTTGGGCTTGAGCCCGTTGGTATTACCGGTAACCGCAGCGATGGCCGCACTCCTTGAAGTTGAGGGGGAAGAAGGGCATCAGCAGGGCGCGCTGCCCGGCGTCCGGGGGAACCCGATGACGTCGCGAATGTTCTGCATCCCGGTGACGAACTGCACCATGCGCTCAAACCCAAGCCCGAAACCGGCATGGGGTACGGAGCCGAAGCGGCGCAGGTCCAGGTACCATCCGTACTGCGCAAGATCAAGCCCGGCGGCCGTCATCCGGTCGGCCAGGACCTCATACCGCTCCTCGCGCTGACTGCCGCCGACCAGTTCGCCGATGCCGGGCACCAGGATGTCCATGGCCGCCACCGTCCGACCGTCATCATCAAGCCGCATGTAAAAAGGTTTGATCGCCTGCGGATAGTTGGTGACGATCACCGGCGCCTTGGCCACCTCCTCGCAGAGATAGCGCTCATGCTCGGCCTGCAGATCAATCCCCCATTGCACCGGAAAAGCGAATTCCCGTGACGACTGCTCGAGCAGGGCAACGGCTTCGGTGTAGGTCAGGTGCACAAAAGGGCGGTCGCGAACCAACGCCAGCTTTTCCAGCAGCCCTTTGGCGATAAATTGCTCGAACAGCTCGAGGTCTTCGGGACACTCTGACAGGACGGTCTCCACCAGCGATTTGATAATCGCCTCGGCCACCTGCATGTCGCCGGCAAGATCG
>CAIMMA010000672.1 GCA_903842475.1 uncultured bacterium | reverse complement strand
TCGTCGGAAGGTTCGCCCATCCCATGGGTTTGCACGTGACGAGGATCCATCCATTCGCTGAGCAGGTTGACGGTTGCCCCGCGTCCCGCACCATCCAATCCCCCGACCAGGATAATCACCGGAAACTTGGCCGATTCGGCCAAATCTATCTGGACATTGAGCAGGGCTTCACGCAAGGAAGGAACCTCCTCATCGTACACACTTTTTTTTATTTTATGCCCTAATTCCGCAGATTCAAACATATACGACCTCCTTTCTTGATTGAGCAACAACGGCTTCAGGCCTGGATGCAAGAAGTCGCCGCATCGCCCCACCGATTTCCCGACACAGTTTCAGGTGGCAATGGCCAGTGCCGGAGACACACCCAACCTTGCCTTTGGGGGGATTACGATTGTCATCCCCCGGGTTTTGCATTTATACTATCCCCGAACAAGCAACAATCATTGCGTTCTGCTATCGTACACGCTCTTTTCCACAAATTACCACCAGATTCCCACCGTCCCCATGACTATCTTCCTGCTTTCCAGCCTTATCTTTCTTCTCGCTGGCCTCATCCAAGGACTCACCGGTTTTGGTGGCGGTCTGGTGGCGATCCCTTTGTTGTGTCTGATTATGGACGTGAAAACCGCCGTCCCCCTGTCCATTCTCAGCGGGCTGGTCATCACCACAACCATGGCCTGGGAGTTGCGCCGCCTGCTGGAATGGCGTAAAATCCTGCCACTGCTCATCGGATCGATTCCCGGCGTCCTGGTCGGCACCGTCCTGCTCAAACACGCCGACCCGGTCACGATCAACCGAGCCCTGGGTCTGCTGCTCATCTGCATCAGCGTCTTCAACCTGACCATCAAACCCAAGCCCGTCAATCCACGAACTATCTGGGGGTATATCGCTGGTTTTTTCTCCGGAGCCATCACCGCCTCGGTTGGCGCCGGCGGCCCCCCGGCTATCATCTACACCACCTTGCATGACTGGAAAAAAGACGAAATTAAAGCCACCCTCACCGGCTTTTTCGTGCTCAACGGATATGTCACCGCGGCGGTGCATGCCGTCAACGGCATGATCACCCCAATCGTTTTGGGCCATTTCGCCGCGACCCTGTGCTTTGTGCTGGCCGGGACCTTTGCAGGCTCTCGAATCAGCGGTCGGATACATCGCCGGACCTACCTGCGGATAGTGTATCTGCTGCTGCTGGGATTGGGGCTCATGATGCTGACCAGATAGCTTTGCGGGGTCAGGACCAGCGAAACCGTTTTTTATGCAGAAAATACCGGGGCGATACTCAAGGCCCGGTTAACACCGCAAGGGCATGTCACGTCAGGCTATGTACCCGCACCGCCCGTGAGCAACGGGTACATATACCTTCTTGGCAAACATCGGGAAAAGTGATAACCACCGTATACTTTAAAAAATGGCCCTGCCGGTAATGCCGCGGCGATTTACAATCAACCGAAGACCATTGGTGTTGCCACGTGCGTTCCCCCTCCTTATTCAGGATACTTTTGGCCCCGTCTTTTTCCATGCGCCTATCCGTTCTCGTTGTTGCCGCCCTGATCCAACTTACCTTATTCCTGGTCGCTCCGGCGCAAGCCATCGACTCGGTAACCTTGCAGCTGCGGCGAACGCACAGTTTCCAGTTCGCCGGTTACTATGCGGCCAAGGAACTCGGGTATTACCGGGAAGCAGGCCTGGAGGTCAGCATCAGGGAGGCCAGACCAAATCAGAATATCGTCGAGGAAGTCCTCTCGGGAAACGCCCAATTCGGCGTAGGGACGAGCCAATTGCTCCTCGAACGACAGAAGGGGGCACCGGTGGTGGTGCTGGCGGTGATTTTCCAGCACTCGCCCTACGTCCTGGCGACCCGAGGCGGCGACAGCGGCATCCGGACGGTCCACGATCTGGCGGGCAAACGGGTGATGGTGGGCCCCCATGGGGCCGAACTGCTGGCCTACCTGCAGCGCGAAGGTATCTCCCTGGATCGCATCACCAGACAAGATCAGACCTTGAACATTCAGGACCTGATCGACGGCAATACCGACGCCATGGCGAGTTATGCGGGCAACGAACCCTTTGCCCTCGGGCAGGCGGGATTTACCTATTTGCTCTTCACGCCCCGGATGGGCGGCATCGATTTTTACGGCGACAACCTGTTCGCCGCCGAGCAGGAATTGCGGGACCATCCGGACCGGGCCAAGGCTTTTCGCCTGGCCAGCCTGCGAGGCTGGGAGTATGCCGCGGCGCATCCTGACGAGGTTATCCGGATGATTCGGGAAAAATATTCGGCCGAAAAGTCGTTGGCAGCCCTGCGTTTTGACGCGACCGAGACCATCGCGCTGATCAAGGCCGACCAGGTGCCGGTGGGCTACATGTATCCCGGCCGTTGGCATCACATGGCCGAAGTGTATGCCGAACTGGGAATGATGCCGGCGGATTTTGATTTGCAGGGTTTCCTCTACAATCCGAATCCAGCGGCCGATAACCGGGCGCTGTATCTCTCGCTCGCGGCTACGTTTCTCTGCCTCTGCATTGTTATCTGGGTGTCGCTGCATATCGTTCGGGTCAGCCATCGCCGATTACGGCACAGTCAAACCGAACTTGCCGCCAGCGAAAACCTCTTTCAAACCCTCACGGATGCCTCCGCGGCCGGTATCCTGGTGATCGGCGAGGGACGTTTGCTGCTCGTCAATCCGGCGATGAGCGCCATCACCGGGTACACGACTGAAGAATTACTGGGAATGGCCCCCCTGGATCTGATTGAGCCGGAAAATTCCGACAGGGCCGCCGAGTTGCCGGCAGCCATCCCAGCAGGTGTGCCGCTGGTCGAAAACGAATACCGGTTGTTGACCAAAGACGGTTCCTTGCGATGGGTGAAAAGTGTATCAGCCAAGGTCCTCTTTCAGGGCGATCCGGCCGTGCTCTCCACCGTGATTGACATTACCGATCGCAAACTGGCGGAAGAACGCCTCATCGACAGCGAGATGGACCTCAAGAACGCACAAAAGCTTGGCGGCATCGGCAACTGGCGTTTTGAAACGGCGACCAGTCAGTCCTACTGGTCCGATGAAATTTTTGAGATTCTTGAGCTCGACCCAAAACAGACGCCTGCCTCACCGACACGTTTCTTTGAGCTGGTCTATCCCGAGGATTTCGATCTGGCCAAGCAGGCCTTCGACATGTTGCGCAAAAAGCGCACGCCTTATGATATCAAGCACCGCCTGCTCATGCCCGACGGACGGGTGAAAATCATCCGTAATCTGGGCCAGATCAGCCCGGCTGACTTTGGTTCCCCTTTGCGTTTAAAAGGGATTATTCAAGACATCACGGAAAACGAACTTGCCCAGGAGAAACGCTTCCTGCAGCTTTTCGACGCCGCCCCTATCCCCTTGATCTGGATCGTCAAACACAACGGACAGTTGGTTTTCGAGTATTTCAACCGCAGTTTCAAAGCAACCTACGGCTATACCGCCAGCGAAGTAAAAACCCTGGATGACTTTCGGGCCCTGGCAATGCCCGACCGGGAGCAACGCGCCCGTTCCGAAGCCTGCTGGCAAGCCGCCTTCGAAACTTCTGATCGCATGAAAAACGCCGCCATTCGGGCCGTGGAAGAAGAGTATGTGTGCAAAAACGGCAAACGCCTGACCATGCTGCTGTCGGTGGGCTGCATTGGCGAGGGCAACTGGCTGGCGGCCCATGTCGATATCACCGCTCGCAAAAGGACCGAGGACGCATCTGATCAGGTAATCTAGAAAAAAACTGGTCCCTTCACCCGGCCGCCTAGAGTGGTGACCAAACGATTTTGCAGACTCAACCCAACGCCCATATCGCCATGCCGGAACTCGATGCTCGCCACCCTTGCCCCCAACGGCTGCCACTCTCCGGGGCCGTCAATTTTCGTGATCTCGGAGGTTACCGGACGATACACAAACGTCAGGTAAAGCGGGGGCTGGTGTTCCGTTCCGATCATCTCTCCCGCTTGACCGCCGAGGATCAAGCCATGCTGCAGCGCCTCCGTTTCAAGGTGGTCTGCGATTTGCGAACGCTCCAGGAACAGCAGCAACACCCCGACCTCCTGCCCGACGACGGCTCCATTCGCCACCTCCTCCTCCCGGTGCAAGCCGCAAACTTTGATCCGGCCTTGGCCATGGCTCGCCTTCGATCCGGAGAAAGCGACTGGCTGTCGCTCGATTTTTTCATCAGCCTGTACCGGCAATACCTTGAGGATTTCGGCCCGACATGGGGCCAGATTTTGCGCCTCATTGCCGTACCTGCCAACCTCCCCCTGGTCTTTCACTGTACCGGCGGCAAGGATCGCACCGGCATCTGCGCAACCCTGCTGCTGCTGACCCTGGGGGTGCGGGAGGAGGATATCTTCCGGGACCACGACCTCTCCAACCTCTGCAATGCCGAGCGCCTGCGACCGATCTATGCCGGATACGCCGAACTTGGCATTACGCCGGAGCGGGCCGCACCCTACCTGCAGGCCCCCAGGGAACCGCTGGCCACCATGCTTGCATACCTCCATCAATCCTACGGCACCGTCGACCAGTACCTGCTGACCAAGGCCGGACTGGACGAAACAACGCTCGCGGCCCTCCGGTCCAACCTGCTCGAATGACAACCCCATCGAACCCCGCCGGTCGAAACAACAAGGTTCCGACCAAGAGCGCGCCGGCAAGGACGTCGTCCTCCCTGCAGCGGCAGGCATGGCTGGCCGCCGCCCTGCTCCTCTGCCCCTTGCTGGCGACCCTTTTCCTCTGCCGCCCCCTTGGCAGGCTGCAACCCCTGACGCTTCTCACCCTGCTGCCGGGACTCGCGGTGGCCCTCTATCTGCAGCAGCAACTGGTGACCCACCTGGGAGCCAACCACCGGTACGGCGAGGAGGATCGGCCGTTTCCCACCCTGGGAGCCGCCACCTGGATCACCCTGCTGCGCGCGGCCGCCATTGTCGCGCTTGCCGGGTTCCTGCCCCTGGCCGTCCCACCGGGCCATGCCTGGCCGCCGATGCTCGCCTGGGCGCCGGGGCTGCTCTATCTGGCCATTTCCCTGGCCGATCTGGCGGACGGTTTTGTGGCCCGCCGACAGCATCGGGAAACCGAACTCGGCAAACTGCTGGATATTGAAACCGATGCCGCAGGGTTGCTGGTGGCCCTGCTGTTGGCCGTCTGCCTCCAGCGGTTGCCGGCTCCCTCGCTCCTGGTGGGGCTGGCTTATTACGGCTTCCTCTTCGGCATCTGGTGGCGCCAACAGCGGCAGCGCCCCATAATCCCACTCCAATCGCGGCCCTACTCGCGGATTATCGCCGGCATCCAGATGGGGTTGACGGCGATGGCGCTGCTCCCCATTTCCAATCCGGCCTTTACCGCCGTCGCCGCCCTGCTGGTGATGACGCCGCTGCTGGCCGGTTTTGTCCGGGACTGGCTGGTGGTCTCCTGCCGGATCGACATCGACAGCAACCAGGAAACCGTCCTGGATCGTTGGGCCGGCCGGATTTTGACCCGATATTTCCCACTGGCGCTGCGCCTGGGCATGCTGGCCGCTGGAATCGCACCACTGGCGGCAAACGATTGGCAGCAGGCCTCGCCCTTCTGGTTGGCGGCCCAAAGCCTCTGCTGCCTGCTGGCCGCCGTGGGCTGCATGGGCCGCAGCGCCGCCCTGTTGCTCGCCCTGATCCTGGGCTGTAACCTGACCCCGTTCGGGTCGGATCTTCCTGTCCTGGTCCTCTTCGGCCTGGCCGTCACTTTACTGCTGACCGGCACCGGCCCCCTCTCCCTCTGGGCCCCGGAGGAACGGATCCTCTATCGCCGCAGCCAGGATGGATCCGTAACCGGGAGCAGCAACGCATGACCATGGGCTCCAAATCACCTAGTGCCGGTTTTTTCAAGGCAAGTACCGGCTGGCGCGGACTGCTGCTGGTGCTCGGGTTGGCTTTGGCCTGGTATGCGCTGCAGGGGCAAGCCTGGAGCGGGGTTTGGAAACATCTGTCCGCAATCGGCCCGTTCGCCCTCCTGAGCCTGCTGGTGCTCAACCTGCTCCTCCTGCCCCTGATGACTGCTCGCTGGTGGCAGCTTTTAAGGGCGCTCGACCTGCCGGTCAGGTTACCCGCACTCTGCGCGTATCGCCTGGCTGCCAACGCGGTCAGCTACCTCACCCCGGGTCCGCATGTCGGCGGGGAACCCCTGTTGGTCTACCTGCTGCATCAACAGCAGCACATTCCCCTGGCAGCGGCGACGACCTCGGTGGCCCTGGACCGCTTATTGGAGCTTCTGGCCAGCGTGGTGGTGCTCATCTCCAGTCTCGTCCTGCTGACCTTCGCCGGCAGCGTGCCCTTTACCGGGAGGGGAACACTGCTGCTGGCACTTAGCATGCTGACGGTGCTCATCGCGCTCCTGACCGCGCTGTTCACCGGAAGGCGCCCCCTCTCCGGAAGCATCTCCTGGTGCCGGCGCATCAGCTGCAGGTATCCCTTGCTCACCTCGGACACCGCCCTGCGGTTGCTGAAGGCCATCATTGAAGGAGAGGCGATGGCCGAATCAGTTATCCACGAGCATCGCCGCCCCTTTCTGCTGGCCAATCTTTGCTCCCTGGGCCACTGGCTCGGGGTGTTGGCGGAATTCTGGCTGATGGCCGTATTTTTGGGAGAGGCCTTGTCGTGGCCCCAATTGCTCGCGGTGGTGCTTACCGCACGCCTTGCGTTCCTCACCCCCTTGCCCGCCGGTCTGGGCGTCCTCGAAGCCGCCCTGCCCTGGGTGACCGCCGCCCTTGGCCTGGGGAGTGCCCTCGGCCTCAGCCTCTGCCTGCTCATTCGATTTCGCGACATCCTCTTCAGCCTGGCCGGTTTAGGCTTGATTATGAAGTATTTGACTTGTCCGGGCAAGGCCAGTACTGTACCCAAAATCGCAGGATGACAGGACGCAGCTGGTTGACAACGCACAAGAAAACCCACGGGCCTCGGCTCGACCCTTCACCCTGCCCCCATATCTTTTCGGTGTTTGAACCGCATCCCCGGTGTCCGGACTCAAGGAGGGGCATTTTAAATAACCATGCTGCATCGTGACGCCCTTCCCCCAAACCACGGCGACAACCTGTGCCGCATCGAGCAGGAACAGTGGCTCGATCGTTTACCGCTCCTGGCCGAGCAATTCCTCGCCGAGCATCATCGCCCCCTGGTCACGGTTTCCTATGCCCAAAGCGTGGACGGCAGTATCGCCACCCGCAATCGAGAACAGCTTCGGCTGAGCGGCGATCAATCCATGGTCCTCACCCATCGCATCCGCGCCGCCTGCGATGGCATTGTCATCGGCATCAACACCCTGCTGATCGACAACCCCCTGCTCACCGTCCGGCTCGCCGAGGGACCCAGCCCCCAGCCCATCGTCCTGGACAGCAAGCTGCGGATTCCCCTGCAGGCCCGCCTCCTTGAACGCACCGACCTGAACTGCTGGCTGGCCTGCACCGAGCAGAGCGATCGCGAGCGGATCAGCGCCGTGGTCAGCCAGGGCGCAGACGTCATCCGCTGCCGCCACGACCGCCAAGGCAGGGTCGACCTGCCCCATCTGCTCGCCCAACTCGGCGAGCGCGGCATCCGGAGCCTGATGGTGGAAGGCGGCGGCCAGGTGATCACCAGCTTCATCGAGGCACGCCTGGTGGATCAATTGATCATCACCATCGCCCCTCGCCTGGTCGGAGGTCTGCCGGTGCTGGATCGACCGGCGGTGCGCAATGGCTCGCTTCTGCATCTCAACCCCGTCCACTACCAAGCCTGCGGACCGGACCTCATCCTCTGGGCGCGGCCGCAATGGCAGGACGAATGAAGCAGCATCGGCTCGAATTTGTCGAACCCGGCCGGGTCGCGATACACGTGGGGCCGGCACCGCAGCCGACCGCCGACCAGGTGCTGGTGGAGACCCAACTCTCCGCGATCAGTCCGGGGACGGAAATGCTGGTGTACCGGGGCCAGTGGCCGCAAGACGTCACGGTCGATGCTACCTTTGAGGCGTTGACCGGGACCTTTGCCTATCCCTTGACCTACGGCTATTGCACGGTCGGCCGGGTGATCGCGACCGGCTCGGCGGTGACGGCCGACTGGCGCGGCCGCCGGGTCTTTGCCTTCCATCCCCACGAAGACCTCTTCTGCGCCCATCCCTCGACCCTGCATCCCATCCCCGATGACCTGGATGATGAAACCGCCCTTTTTCTCCCCAACATGGAAACCGCGGTCAACCTCCTCCTCGACGGTTGCCCGCTGATCGGCGAACAGGTGGTGGTTATCGGTCAGGGGATCGTCGGCCTGCTCACCACCGCACTGCTCGCCCGCTTTCCCCTGGCATCGCTGACCGCCCTTGAATCCCACCCGCTGCGGCGGGCAGCCTCGATCCGCCTCGGTGCAGGCGCCTGCCACGATCCGGCGACCCCGGACCTCTTGGCCCGGTTAGGCGCGATTCCGGGCCAGGGTGGCCAGGCGGATCTGGTTTACGAACTTTCAGGCAACCCGTCGGGCCTGAACACAGCCCTGACCCTGACCCGCCCCACTGGCCGGGTAGTGGTCGGCTCCTGGTACGGCAGTAAAAAGGTGGCACTGGACCTGGGTTCTGTCTTCCATCGCGGCCGACTCACCCTGATCAGCAGCCAGGTAAGCACTCTGGCCCCGGCGCTCTCGGGCCGTTGGCAGACCAGTCGCCGCCTGGATACCGCCTGGGAGATGCTCCGCCAGGTGGCCCCCAAAGCCTGCATCACCCATCGTTTCCCCCTGGCAGAGGCTGCCCGGGCCTATGCGCTCATTGACCGCAGCCCCGGCGAAACCATCCAGGTCATCTTCGAGCACCAATCCGCCAGCAAACGATAAAATTCAACAGGGAGTGACAAGCATATGTACAGTCTTGGTATGCGGCGGGAATTCAGCGCCAGGCATTATCTGATCGGCGGTGATTGGGGAGCGGAAAACATCGAGCATGCCCATCGATACCGGATGGAACTGGTCCTGGAGGCCAAGACCTTGGACCAGCACGGCTATTTGGTCGATATTGTCGAGGTTGAACAGCATCTGGAAGCCGTGACCGCCGAGTTCTCAGGCCAGACCTTGAACGAGATGACAGCCTTCACCGGCCTTAATCCCAGCATCGAACGCTTGGCCACCGTCCTCCATGCCGCCTTCACGACTCGGCTCGCCCATTTTCGCCTCGAAGCCCTGACCGTTACCCTCTGGGAAGATGACATCGCCTGGACTTCCTATCGAGCCTCCCTCTGATGCGTATCGGCCTGATCATCTACGGCAGCCTGGAAACCATGACCGGCGGCTACCTCTATGACCGGATCGTGGCCCAAGGCCTTTCGCGGCTCGGCCATGCGGTGGAAGTGATCAGCCTCCCCGGCGGTTCGTATCTCCGCCAGCTCGGCCAGGGTTTGTGGTCCGGGCTGTGCCAACGGCTCCTGGCTGGACGATTCGACCTCCTCCTGCAGGACGAACTCTGCCATCCCGCGTTGTTCCTGGTCAACCAACAATTGCGCCGGATGAACGGGCCGCCCGTGGTGGCCATTGTCCATCACATCCGCTGTCGAGAGCCGCGCCCCGGTTGGCGAAACTGGCTCCTGGCCCTGGCCGAACAACGGTATCTGGCCTCGGTGGACGGCTTTATCTTCAACTCGGAAACCACCCGCCGGACCGTGACGGCGCTGGTGGGCGACCATCGGCCCCGGGTGATCGCCTCCCCTGCCGGAGACCGTTTCGGCAGCCCCCTGGCCATTGAGCGCATCCGCCGGCGGACCGACCAGCCCGGCCCGCTGGAGCTGCTCTTTCTGGGCATCCTCATCCCCAGAAAAGGATTGCTGCCCTTGCTCAACGCCCTGGCCGGAGTGGACCGCAGCCTCTGGCGCCTGACCGTTGCCGGCGGACTCGACTTTGATCCAGCCCACACCGCCGAGATCCGGCAACGCATCCAGCAGCTGGGTCTGGCCGGTTCGGTCCGCCTGATCGGCCCTTGCGATGACGA
>CAIMMA010000671.1 GCA_903842475.1 uncultured bacterium | reverse complement strand
GCCTGGCAGATGCATCTTGAAGATAAGGTTGGTTCGATCGAAATTGGGAAATTTGCTGATTTTATAATAGTATCAGATGATCCACTGGCCAATCCTTCAAAGATCAGAGAGATAAAGGTACTAAATACAATAATCGGCGGAGTATTTGTTTATAAGCAACACGATAGGCTTACAAAGCAGTAAAGGCTTTGTAAGCGAAAGCAATTGTGCTGATATTTGGATAGGACCATTGAGCGACAGGCTGAAATGGGATAAAACATAAAAGGTGTTTATTGGTATTAGGGGAAAATTATGAGCGCACATATTACTAAATGGAAAAATATCGCCGGAGGGTTAAGCCCCATATTAAAAGGCCTGCTTTTGGCAATTGGTGTTGCCGTCATCGCCCGGATTCTGCATCAGCTAATTCCTGGGCCGACCATGAACAAGGCGGTAAGCGACATCTTGATTGCGATTCTTCTTGGACTATTTATCCGAAATGCAGTTGGTGTTTCGGAGAGCTTTGAGGCCGGGGTCAAGTTCGCCCTGGAACGTGTGCTTCGTTTGGGGATTATTCTGCTCGGTTTGCGCCTGAGCCTGCAGGATGTTGCAGCCACAGGCGGTGCGGCAATGCTGCTGGTTTTCGCGTGTATCGGGGTTGCGCTATCCACAGCATACATTATCGGCCGTCTGTTTCAAATTCCGCCGCGCCTCACAGCTCTGATTGGTGTCGGAACCTCGATATGTGGTAATACCGCCATCGTGGCGACTGCTCCGGCAATCGGGGCAAAGGAAGAGGAAGTCAGTTTCGCCGTCGCTGTTATCACACTTTTCGGTTTGATCGCTGTGATTATCTACCCTATCATAGGGCAGCATTTGGGGCTAAGCAATACTGCATTCGGGTTGTGGGCAGGAACCGCTGTTAACGATACATCTCAGGTAGTGGCAGTTGGGGCTGCTCACAGCCAAACTGCTCTGAATATTGCTACGATCGTGAAACTGATGCGTAACACAGTCATGGCACCCCTCATCATCCTGGTCGGGCTACTTATGACGAAGAAGGTTATCGCAGAGAGGGGAAGCACAGCGGAGTCGGATATTCCCCGTGGCGGAATCCTGATTCCCTGGTTTGTGATAGGTTTCCTGACTATGTCGCTTATACGCACCACTGGAATTACTGCCGGAATTCTACCGCAGGATGTCACCTCTCCCGGTACATTGCAAATGGGTGCGTCGGTACTCAAGGTTTTTGATGCGATAGCAAAATTTGCAATTCTTACTGCTTTGGCCGGCGTTGGTTTGGGCACGCGTCTTGATGTCGTACTCAAAATCGGTCTGAAGCCCTTGACGTTAGGACTTTGCGTCTCAGTCGTGCTGTCTATTGCCAGTTTGAGCTTGATTATGATTTTTGGAATGGGATAAATACGGTTGGTTCTATTCTGCCGCTGCAGACGATCATTATTTTTTAAACCTAAACCACAGGCTCATTAGACGCGTGGCAACGATGGCCATGATCAGGCGGGGGACGTATAGCCAGAAGGCGCTTAGCCCCAACGCGATAAACAGGGGCGGATCCTCGACCATGGAGTGATTGATACCGATGGACAGGTGAAGCATTTCCAGATCTTCTTTGGGCAGGCTGCCGTTTTTAGCTTCTTCCACGATGACAGCCCCGCCGTAAAGAAGACCGAAAACGATTGCAGTCACCCACAGAAATCCCAGCTTTTTATCCAGACCCATGACTCTCAAAAAAGGAGAGAAGATATTCACTATAGCTGTAATCCATCCCATAGCTTTGAATATTTCCAGCATGGTCAGCAACACCATGCAGATCCCGAAGATCTTGAGACCAAGCAGCAGAGTTGTCTCTGCCCAGTTTTTGAGCATCTGTAAAAATGGGAAGGCAGCCTTTGCCACGCCGGATACGGGAAGGTT
>CAIMMA010000670.1 GCA_903842475.1 uncultured bacterium | reverse complement strand
GCGCGAAAAATCGAGGCGCCAGGAAAAACTTTCCCGTTTTATCTGCGAACTCTTCTCAATCCGTAACGTGTACCCGTCGCAACGGCTGCGCGCTTGCGATACGGACGAGGAACGCTCCTTGTTCATTCTTGGCCAGACCGGCCTGGGAACGGAAAAAACCGACGAATCCTGATCAACAACAGGCGCAATGATAATGGACCGACGCGGCAGTAACAGCGAACGGCGCACGATTTACGAGGGTTGAAGTCATGGCAGCAATACGAAGAAGTCTTGATGTGATTACCGAGCAGTACAGTGTGTTTGAAAAAAATCAGGTGCTGACCCACGAGCAGCTCAACTCGATTGCCGACTACCAGGACGACCAATCACGCCTAACCCGGCTCAATCTGCTGGGGGTCGGCATTGTCTGCGGCCTGCAGGTGGCCCGCCAGGGGGACAGCGTCACGATAAGCCCGGGGGTCGGCCTGACCACCGACGGCGACCTGCTCCAGCTCGACCGCACGGTCTACGATCGGTTTCGGGCATACGACGCCACTCGACCGGCCTATGCGCCATTGTACCGGGACGGGATCGTTCCCGGCAGCATGCTGCCGGTGTATGAACTGGTCGCGACCACCGAAGGCGGCGACCAGCGCAGCGAACCCTTGGTCGACTTCACCGCCCGGACCGGAGCGGATCTTGATGATATGGTGGCGGTGCTCTTCATGGAAAGCTATGTCACCGACCGCGATCTCTGCACCGGCACCGACTGCGACAATCTCGGCCAGGACTGCCTGCACACCATCCGACTGCTGCTGCTTGCCAAGGGACTGCCCCCCCCCCTGCTGGCAAAGGTCACCACCCCCCACACGGCCTTCGGCCAATTGGCGGAGGTGGTCGCGGCCCGACCGCTGTTTTCCGCCAGCACCGGGACGCCGCATCTCCTGGCCCAGGCCTACCGGACCGCCTGCGCCATGATCCACGGCAAACTGACGCCGGAATTGGCCAAGCTCCACCGGAGCTGCGCGCCGTTTATTGGCGATCTGTTCCCCAACGGCGATCCCGCCGTTGCCTGGATCGGCCGGCTGACCAAATGGCAGGCCCATTTTGCCGCCGCCGACTTCGGCATCCAGTATTACTACGATTTCCTCAAAGACCTGGTGGAAACCTGGAACGCTTTCCGCGACCATCTGGCGCTGGAACGCACCTGGTGCTGCCCCGATCGTCTCGCCTTTCCCAAGCACCTGCTGCTCGGGGGGCTGGCCGCCGGGGCCGACCCGGGAGACTTTCGCACCGGGTTCTACCCCTCGCCGCTGGCGAGCCGGACCATGGAGCACCTGGAGCAGGCCCGCTTCCTGGCGCGCAAGATCGACACGCTGATTCAGACCTTCGACCTGCCGGCTCCCCAAGGCGCCGCCGTCCGCATCACCCCCAGCTTTGACGAAGAACAGCCTCTGGAGCAGCGGGCCATTCCCTATTACTACCAAGTCAACACCACCGATCCGATCCAGGATTACTGGAACTATCGACTCCGGAAGCTCGGCATGGCCACGGGCAACTATTCCTACAACGCCGCGCTCTACGGGGCGACCGGGGCTGCCAGCGACCCGCTGGCGGCGCAGATCGGACGGTATTCTTTCTTCCGCATCGAGGGCCACCTGGGCCAACCGGTGGCCGCCATGGTGCAGGCTCTGGAACAGCAGATCAAGGCCTACAACCTGCCCATCGCCGTGCGTCCGGTCATGCTCGGCGCCGACCGGACCAAAGTGGTCAAGCGGCCCGGCATTCGCTACACCGACCTCCACCGGTTTCATTACCTGCTGCGGCAGGATGCCAGCCACCAATTGACCGAGGTGGCCCGATTCAGCCAGAATTTCAAGCAAAAGGTCAACAAGGCGGTCAAAGACCAGGTCATCGTCGATACCCCCGACGATGCCGGGGTCACCTACCAAAGCTACGCCAGGGATCAGAACGCCGCGGTGACACGCGGCGCCGCCAAGGTCCGGGCCGTGCTCAACCGCAACTATTCCGAGTACACCGCCGACACTACCTGGAAACAGAACGTGATCCCGACGGTGCAAGCCGCCGGACTGTTCAAGTCCCGTTTGGGCGAGGTGGTGAAAACCGAATTTTCGACCCCCTTTGATTCGTTGCTCGGCCACGACCGGCTCCAATGGCTCGACTGGCTCGACGACATCATCAAGGCCAAGGATGCGCAGGAAGACGAGAAGCTGCTGTTCGCCGCCTTTCTCGCCCACCATCCGGGGATCGAACACGCCGCCGGCGTACGGCGCGGCGGGACGTTCATCCTGGTCCATGATGAACACCAGACCGTGGTGGCCGATTTCATGCTGCCCTATTATTGCGGCGATCCCATCGAGGCGGAACCAGCGCAGCCGCCCATGAAGAAACCGGGGCTCCGGCCGGATTGGGTGGTGGGCAAAAGCATCACCCTGCTGCCGTCACGCCACGAATTCATCAAGGGCAAGCTGGAAGCCTTCAAGACCAATCAGTTGGAGGGAATACTCAAAAATACACTCGACAGCTTCAAAAGCGAGCATGTCGATATTCTCAAAGAGCGGATTGAGGGTGGCTTCAATGCCAAGGTCGAGGCCCTCCAGAAAGAATACCTGGTGACCATGAAGGATTCGGTCAATCTGCTGGGCAACGCCCTGATCACCCGCAAGGAGCAGGCAGTGAATATCGACAAGGAACGTGTCGCCTTTGCCGACCAAGCCCTGGCGGAAAAGGTCAGCGACGCCAAAGAAAAAGAGGTGGCCGCCCGATACCTGCGGGCCAAAGCCGCCCAGAGCGACCTCTCCGAGGCCGAGCGGACCGTTTACCGGCAGCAGGCCAAAGCGGCCGAATCCGACCTGGCGATGGCCATCACCAATGCGACCCAGTATATCGCGGACTCGAAGACCGAGGTCTCCGCCGGCAGCGATGGCATGACGGCCCTGCTGACCCTCAACAACGGAATGCAAACCATCAGCGACGAGCAGGCGGTGGCCACGTTGCACAACCGGTTCAACGCCATCAAGCAGGGGACGACCAACGCCGGCCTGGTGATGATGTTGGATTCCATGAACGCCCAGCGCATGAAATAATTCGGCATGATCGGGACACCCCACCGGATACGGTCGCTGCGCTGGCAGGTCGAGACCGGCTCGACCGCGGAGGCCTTGCTCTGGCGGACGAAGCTCCGCCAAAAGGGCACGGAGGTGGTGTTGCCGGCGCTTGACCAGGCATTGGACGCCATCGCCTCGCCGGAGCAGGTGGTGCACATTCCGCGGATCGAGTTGCGTATTCGCCTGCAGCGCCCGGAAGAGGTGGAAACCCTGCTGCCCGGCGAGATTCGCCGGCTCCTGCAGGAACAGTTGCACTCCCTCCTGGATGAGCAGGCCAGGAAGCAGTCCATGACCGGGTTGCCCCCAAACGACGCCGGGGGGGCTACCCCGGAGCGCTCGCTGCCGGAATCGCCTGGCGACCGGAACCAACCAAGCCGGGGCACCAGCCTGGAGCACGCCTCTCTGCCCCCCTTGCTCCATTACCTGCAAACCGGCCTGTTGCCCTGGAGGGCGGCGGTCGGCTCGGCCCAGGACCTGGCCGCCGCCTTGCGCGCAGCATGCCGCACCTTCCTGCCGCAGATCATGCAGCATCTGGCGAATTCCCGGGAAGCGGCCGCTTTTTATTTCCGCCTGTTGCAATTCCTGCCCCGGGAGGCATGCAGCCTGTTGATCCGCGAACATACCGACGCACTCGCCGGGGAGCGCGGGGCCGCTCTCCGCGCGGGTCTGGAACAGCTGCTGGAGGGCGCGGCACAATGCAGCCGTTACGCCCGCCTGGAACTGCTGGCGGCCATCCTGGCCCAAATCCATCAATGGCGAACGGCCCCCGAAGACGCCTGGTCGCTGCCACCGATGGCCGCAATGGCCGCCCCGCCGCCCGGTGCGCAACCGCTGCTGGCGCAATGGATCGCAGAGCTACCCCCGCCGACGGCGGCCCTGTTCCGGTCGGAACGCACCCCCTCCATGCGCACCGAGAAGGGCCACCCGGCGGCGGGGCCCCGAGCAACGGTTGGGGTATGCCCATCCGATCCGGGATCCAGGGCAGCGGAGAGGATCGAGGAAGGCCGTCCCGCCGGTGGTCCAGCAGCAAAAACCAAACCGGCCCGGTCATCCCGCCCCGAAACTCCAGGAAGTGCGTGTGCTTCGTTGCGTCCTATTTGTATAATATGATATTTGC
>CAIMMA010000669.1 GCA_903842475.1 uncultured bacterium | reverse complement strand
CACTCCAGCTGATGCTTTTATGTGTTTGCAGCTTGGCCAGATGCTGCGCCTCCCACCTGAGCGGATCTTGCAGACGTACAACACCAATCGGGGTCGAGGTTGGGGCGTCATAGCTAAGGAACTGGGCATCAAGCCCGGTTCCGCCGAATTCCATGCGCTCAAGCGCGGTGATTTTGCTTTGACCGGTGCCCCCGGCAACAGCAAGGGGCAGGGCAAAGACAACGTGCAGGGCTACGATCAAGGCCAGGGACAGAGCCAGGGGCAAGGGAAGGGCAAAGATAAGGGCAACAAGGGTAAGGGGAACAAGTAAGCACCGACCCTCTCCATGATTGCCAATCCCGAAAAATCGCCTGCAGACAACCGATCTGCCCTTGAACGATCAGCGCTTTTTGTCGCCACCCTGACCTCATTCATGGGGCCGTTCATGATTTCATCGGTCAATGTGGCCCTGCCTGCCATCCAGACCGATTTTCAGATGAATGCAGTGCAGTTGAGTTGGATAGCCACTTCCTATCTGTTGGCGGTGGCGGTCGTTTTGCTGCCGGCAGGGAAAATCGCCGATATGTACGGCCGGAAAAAGGTGTTCACCGCCGGTCTGATCACCTATACCCTGGCCTCGACCGCGGCTGCCTTTGCCGGCAACGCGATCTGGCTTCTTGCTTTTCGGGCGATGCAAGGTCTGGGCGCCGGGATGTTCATCACCACCGGTATGGCCATCTTGACCTCTGTTTTTCCGCCGCATAAACGCGGCCGGGCGATCGGCATGTACGTGGCCGCCGTGTATGTGGGGCTTTCGGTCGGCCCTTTTGTCGGCGGCATCCTGACCCAGCAGTTTGGCTGGCGGTCTATTTTTCTGATCATGTTGCCGCTCGGTGCCGGCTCCACAGGCATTACCCTCCTCTTCCTCAAGGGCGAATGGGCCGACAGCCGCAGCCGAAAACTCGATGTTCTCGGCAGCCTGATCTACACCGTGGCCATCCTTTCGCTGATTTACGGCGCCACCGTCTTGCCTTCGATGACCGGCTGCATTCTGCTGACCATCGGGCTAGCCGGGCTGGTTCTTTTCTTCCGGCAGCAAAATCAGACACCCTATCCGATATTCGAGGTCTCCCTTTTTGTCGAAAACCGCACCTTTACCTTCTCCAGCCTGGCGGCCTTGCTCAACTATTCGGCCACCTTTGCCGTCACTTTTCTCATGAGCCTGTATCTGCAATATCTTAAGGGCATGCCGCCTCGGACCGCCGGGTTGTTGCTCATGGCACAGCCGGTGATGATGGCGATCTTTTCACCTCTTGCCGGCCGGCTTTCCGACCGCCTTGAACCCCGCCTCTTAGCTTCTGCGGGCATGGCCATCACGGTGGTGGGCATGTTGGTGTTTGCCCAGTTGCAAACTGACAGCAGCCTGGTCGGCATCGTTTGTACTCTGATGCTGCTTGGCTTTGGGTTTGCCCTATTTTCCTCGCCCAACATGAGCGCCATCATGGGATCGGTGACCAAGGAGCAGTACGGCATCGCCTCCGGGGCCGCGGCTACCATGCGGTTGATGGGCCAGATGACGAGCATGGCCATTGCCACGGTAGCCTTGGCCCTGCTCGTTGGACACGAGGCGATTAACCCGGAGAATTACTACCGATTCCTGCTCAGCATTCGCATCGTGTTCACCCTTTCGGCCGTGCTTTGCGGCGCTGGCGTCTATTTTTCCCTCTTTCGCGGACGGTTACGGTCGCCGTAATCCGTTTCTCGATCCCCAAGTATTGTGACAGGAGTTGCGCACTATGACAAAAGTTGATTGGAAACCGGGCACTATGATTTATCCCCTGCCGGCAGTCATGGTCAGCCTGGGTGAAACAGCCGAGGAATACAATATCATTACCAT
>CAIMMA010000668.1 GCA_903842475.1 uncultured bacterium | reverse complement strand
GCCGCAAAGATGCAGGCGAGTGCCGGCAGCGCGGACCTCGTCGATCACTTGGTTCAGTACCGGATTGCGGGCAAACTCGCCGAGTTCCACGGCTCGGCTGATGCGGGTGAAATCCTGATAGACGATCCGCCCGGCGCCGATATTGAGATGCCCGACCTCGGAGTTGCCCATCTGGCCCTCCGGCAAACCGACCATGCCGTTATGGGCCGTGAGTCGGGTTGCGGGAAAATCCCGGCTCAGGCGATCCATATTCGGGGTATCGGCAACAAAGACCGCATTGGCTGGCGTGGGATCGCCAAGGCCCCAACCATCCAGGATGGTCAGAACAATCGGTACAGGCGTACGCATTGCGGGCCTCCTTGCGGGTTATGCTTGCGCCTCACCGGCCAGCAGTTCTTCCGGGTCAATCCTCGGGGCATCGTGCCAGAGCCCTTCCAGATCGTAAAATGCGCGGGTTTCATGATAAAAAACATGGGCCACCACATCGCCGAAATCAAGCAGGACCCAGAGCCCCTCACGCAAGCCTTCACTGTGCTTGCTGCTGATTCGTTTGGCGCGTAGTTCCTCCGAAATCGCTTCGGCCAGCCCCTGGACATGCCGGGTAGACCGACCGCTCATGATCACAAAATAATCGGTAAAGGAGGCCAGTCCGCGCACATCGAGCACCACCAGATCTTCAGCTTTGGTATCCAGGGCGATGCGGGCGCAGGCGGCCGCCAGTGCTCTTCCTTCTTTATCGGCGTAGTCTTTTTTTAAATGTCTCATAAGTTCAATTGGAATGACAGGGTAGTGTTATGTCTGTCGCAAATTCTGCCGCCACCCGAAATCTTGTATCTTTCCAGGGCCGGGCGTTCGCAATCAGCCGTTGCTGGCGTCTTTGTCCGCCCCTTTTTTCCCTCGAGGAGGGAATTCAAAACTCAGTTTTCCTTTGCCGTCGAGCAGGAGAAAGGCGTCAAAGGGTTTTTTCTTTTTGGAGATGAAACCACCGATCAATTCGGTGCGGCCTTGGGTCAGCAACTGGCTGATATGTTCACAGTCCAGCTGGCGTCCCAGGATCATTTTGGAAATCCGCAATCCCTTCTTCAGATCCCCCTCCAGGGCGGATTCCGAAAGAAATCCGGCCGGCGTTTCAAAAACCCGGGTGTGATCAATGGGGGATTCGCCCAGTGATTCCTGCTGGCGAATCTCGTCGAGGTCGAGCTCGGCGGTTGAATCGGCAAACAGAAACTCCACCTTGGAATTGGTGATCCGGACGGATGCAGTGAACGGCTTGCCCTTCTTGGAACGGAAATCGCTAAATGGTCCGAGGGTCTGCCCTGCAATCAGGGCGACGATCTCCTTTTCCTCCATGACCCGGCCCCCGAGGACCTTACGGATCATCAAGGCTTTATCGGCGGACTCAAAGGCCGAGGCGGTCTCGTAAAACCGGACGCCGTTCACCGGGGAGAACCCGGCCTCCTGCCGCTCGCTGCCGCCGCCCTGCTTGACCTTGTCGACGATAACGCTGGTCATATCCCTGATTTCCTTCATAAACTGGGCGCGGGTCATAGCCCCTTTGAGAATCTG
>CAIMMA010000667.1 GCA_903842475.1 uncultured bacterium | reverse complement strand
TTTTGCAGTTCCACATCCAGGGTGAGGTACAGATCCCGACCGGGCAGGGGTTCATCCCCCTTGAGGTTTTGCTGCTCAAAGCCAAGGGCGTTCACCTCCATGTAATCGTGCCCTTTTTCACCGCGCAGATCGCTGTCCCGCAACCGCTCCAACCCCATCTTGCCGATGAGATCCCCGCCCCGATAAACCTTTTGGTCCACCTTGTCCAACTCGGTCTTGCTGATCTCCCCCATATAGCCGATGAGGTGCGAGGCCAGATTACCGTAATGATAGATACGCAGCGGCACTACCTCAATCTTGATTTCGGGCAGATACATACGATTGTTTTCGATGCGGGCAACCGTTTCCCAACTGATATCCTCAGCCAGGCGCACCGGGACATGGCCCGCGACCCCGGTCATCTTGCGGATTTTCTCCAAAATGCTGGAGGGATCCTGGCCGAGAATTTTGGTCAGGCTTTTGAGCCACTCATCATTGATTTTGTTGTTTTCGCGTATCCAGACGACATTGAACGAAGGACGGTTGGTGACGATTTCACGCCCCTTACGGTCGTAGATATTGCCGCGGGGAGCGGCAATCTCAATGGAGCGAACCCGATTGGAATCCGCCAATTCGTTATAATAGGTCCCCTGTTGAACCTGCAGGTACCAGAGACGGGTAACGACCACTGCAAAGAAAAAAATGAGCACGACAAACGTATACAACGCTTTCTTTTTATAACCGCTCAGATCACCGTCGTCCCGCGGGGTCAGCCTGGTCACCCCGGGGTCCTTTTTCCGCTCGGCGTCGAGGAGCGGCTCCGCTCTTTTCCGGTTCGGTTTTTTAATATTTTTCATGGTGTTTCCTAACAGATCTACAATCTTCACGGCAAACTTACCCCCTTGATACAATCAGGCCTTACGCCGGCGCCGGTTATCGGTGCGCAGGCGCAGCCTGCTCCAGGGAAAAAGATTGCGATTCGAATGTTTCTGCACCAGATCGAAAACATAGAAAAGAGGGTAGGCCAAGGCAACGACCAATACAGTACGGATCCCCATTTTCCACCAGGACCAGGACACCAGCCCCTCCGGTTCAATGAAACGGATAAATAAATATACGCCCCATGAAATCGACAGATAACTTACGCCCATCAGAGGAATCTGATACAAGGATTCATTGACCGGCAGTTTTCTGGCAATAAACCGAAGAAGAAAATACCCGCTGAAACAGAGTATGGCATACATCCCCAGCACCGTACCGGAAAGGACGTCGAGGAGGCAGGCCAAAGGGAAAAGGACAATCAAGCTGCGCAGAAGGTCGAGGCGATAGGCCAGATAGGCCACCAGAATATAATAACAATCCGGCGTCAATAACCAAACGGGCGAGGGCATGCAAACGGTCGTTTGCAGGATAACCAACAACAGGCCAACCAGGATAAAGTTAAATGCAATCATAATCAGTTATTCCCAATCGCACGGACCAGGTATTGGGAAAGCATGAAACCTGCGCTTTCATGCCTAACACACAGCAAAAACAAGTATACGCTTGCAAGTATCCCCAAAAAAGCTCACGCCCCTTGAAGTGCCGCTTGCGACCAGAATACCACGATGCCTCTAAGCAAATTATGCAATCACGGCTTCAATGTCGCTCCATCTTTTTAAGTTCAGTCAGGTTTTGCTGCTCGATGACCAGCAGATTCTCAAGGGTTTGGTAATTCACCGACGGCGTCACCTCGATTTCGTGGAACATGCCTCGGGGCTTCTTGATAATTTTCGACACCACCCCAACCGGCAGTCCGGTGGGGAAAACCCCTCCATACCCGGCGGTCACCACATGTTCGCCTTCTTCAACCTCGGCGGTTTTAAGGATGTACTCAAGGCGGTAGGTCAACGTTCCCGTTCCTTTCAAGATGCCGCGAACTCTCGACTTCTGCAAAAGGACATCAATGGCGCTGGATGGAGCGATTGCCAACAGGACTTTGGCATAATTGGGTGAGATGGTGAAAATCTGCCCGACCACGCCATCGCTGCTGACCACCGGATTCCCTTTCATGATGCCGCTGTTGGAACCTTGATCGATAATGACCGATCGAAACCAGGCCGAGGGATCTTTG
>CAIMMA010000666.1 GCA_903842475.1 uncultured bacterium | reverse complement strand
TTGATTCTTGTTGAGAAGGGCACAGTATGAAATTTGTCTTTAATGATAAATTCTATAATTCTAGTTACATACAGGATGGAGCTTCCGCACCTGGACGAATGGAAGCTATAATGGAAAGTATTCATAATGACTCAAAGTACCAGATTGTCCGAAATGGCAGCGCTGAGTATTCTGATATAATCAGAGTCCATGAGAGCCAATACATTGATTCGGTGAGAAATAATCAGGCATTGTACGAGATGGCCTTATTGTCTGCAGGCGGGGCTATAAAGGCATCGCAAATAGCGATGGAATCAGAACCGGCTTTTGCTTGTATCCGTCCACCTGGGCACCATGCGCATCCATCTTCCGGTTGGGGGTATTGCTCTTTTTGCAACATGGCCATAGCTCTCAAGAAATTACGAGATGAGGGCAGGATTACCTCGGCATTTATTCTTGATTTCGATGCACATGGTGGGGATGGAACTATTGACTGTTTGTCTGATTGGAAAGAGGCTATCGTATTAAATCCAATGGCAGAGGGCAGAAATGAATATGTTGCTTTGGTTGAATCGTTTGTTAAAAAGCTAAATTATGTTGACATCATAGCCGTTAATGCCGGTTTCGATACTTACGAAAAAGATGTTGGAAGGAAACTCGCTTCATTCGATTTTTATCGAATAGGATATGTTTTAAAAATGTTCTCAAAAAAGATGGAGCATCACCGACGGTTTGCAATTCTCGAGGGCGGGTATTACCTGCCAGATTTAGGCAAAAATGTACTGTCATTTTGCCAAGGATTTGAGTGAAGGAGTGCATACGTAATGTCTGGATTTGTTATTACATTTATACCTCGAGAACAGCAAAAATCAGAATATGACTGGGTCAATTTAATTTTCAACGATTCCAACGTGGGAAAGGCCCGCTGTTTGATTAACGGCTATAATTTCACAGTGTTTTCAATCAATATTTATCCTGAACATAAGGGGAAAGGTTTTGGAAAAGCATTTATTGAAGTGGTGAAAAATAAATACAAAATAATCACAGCCGATCGAGTCCGGAATATGGCTATAGGGTTCTGGGAAAATGTTGGGTTTGTTAAAGACGGTGAGAGTGGCAATTGGATTTTTATTAATGGTGCCACCTGAAATTACTCTCCATTTTGTTGGTTTCCGCTAGGTGTAGGGGCATAACTTTTTAGAGACCACGGATTCTGACTATTAAAACCTGATCGATCACTGGCGAGTTGCAACCGGCAAACAAGGTCAGGTCACGATTTCTTATCAATATTTGACATTTTGATCGCACCGACAGGGCACACCAAGCTGCAGAGCGAGCATCCGACGCACTTTGCTGGATCAATTTTCGGTAGTTCGTCGCTACAACTGATAGCCTGATAGCCACCGTCTCGACAGGCAATTGTACAGGCTCCGCAATGAGTGCAACGATCCGGTTGCAGAACGGCGATGGAATGTAAGCCTGCAGGGAGTTTGCCATAGTCAGTCACCTGTTCAAGGCAATGGCCTATGAAGTCATCAGGGCAATCAAATTGATGCCATTCCATGAACTCCCGCAACTCCAGTTGCATTTTGTTCACCATTCCGAAACCATGCAACATCACCTCTGTAGCCAACTGCACAAGAGGTGCTCCCAGCAACATGAACTCCGCTGCATCAAACCCGTTGGTTATCCCGCCGCAAGCCATGACCGGTAACCCAGGAGACTTGCATAAGGCACTGACAGCCCGCAGAGCAATTGGTTTGATTCCTGGGCCAGAATAGCCTCCATAACTGGTCATTCCGCCGATATCAGGTCGAGGTCGAAGAGTCTTTAAATCAAACCCAAAAAAGGAGGGAATCGTATTGATAGCACAAAAACCATGAGCCCCTGCCAGGGCGAGCTCCTCGCCAATATGCTGGATATTAGCAACAGCGGAAGTCAGTTTAGGGACAAGTGGAATCGAAAGCTCATTACACTCCACTAACCAACGGGTAATTTGGGCCGCATAATCTGCATTCTGGCCAATCGCTGCTCCTCTACCACGCTCTGGGTATCCATGAGGGCAAGAAAAATTCAATTCCAGGATGTCACAACCAGCATCCTGGCAGCCTTTAGCCAAGGAGATCCATTTGTCCGGTGAGCACGCGTCTCCCATAATGCTACCGATGATAGGACGGTTGGGGTAATCGGCTTTGATAGCGGTAATGTCGCGGTACCAATCATCCGGCGTCTGTTCACTCAGTAGTTCCAGGTTTTCGAAACCGGTTATTCGGTTACCGCTTCGAAGAACGGCAAAGCGGTTGGGGAAATTGCGTACAGAGTCACAGCAGAGGGTTTTAATCACAGCCCCACTCCAGCCTTCATCAAAGGCTCGTCGTATCATGTCACCCGTGGCGACCGGCGGAGCAGAAGCTAGGATAAAGGGGTTCTCAAAATTAACTCCCAAGTAGCTTGTTCGCAGATTCATTATTACTCCTCAGGGATTAACCCCTAGGGATTTTGCCTCGTCTAGGAAGACGTTGAGCAGTTGGCTTGAGTTGCCCTGCGTACGAGGGCTACCGTGAAGAGCAAGTATTTTCATGAGAATCTCCTGGAAGGTATGCTATTTCGACGGAAAGTCACCACCACTGCCTCTGTCAACTTCCCAGCTCGTTTCATATAACCCACGTAGACAGTAATTGGAATTGTTTCTCAGGTTGGATTAAGACCCAGTTGGAAATGGCAAAAGGACCGCACGTCAAGCCATAAGCAGACGCTGGTCATAGCAGCCGCACCTACAAAAATCCTATTCTTGGATATTTACTTTGCCTTCTTTCTGAAGGCGGTAAATCAGCCATGTGCGGTTCCAGGGAATAGAGGGGGAAGTTTTTCCGGTTGTAGAAGGGCACGGATTGTTTTTGCATCCTCTTTATTTTGGTTCCGACTGACATAATGGAACCAGCTGCCGGATTGATCTTTGATCCAGGGGGCAAGCCACTGGGCATTAGGTAACAGGGATTCTTCAATGGAGAATCAGACCTCCTGACCTCGACAAATTCGATCGACACGGAGCAGTAGCCTTAACCTTTCGAAACAATAGAAAATATCGGTCAATTTTTTCAATTGCGGTTCTGCCGGTTTACGGGAACAGCGGATTTCGATATGATAGCAAAAAAAATCTAACCACCACGACCTACCCGCACAGGATGACCGCCATGCCTCAACTTCAAATCCCCCTGTTTCCTGAAGGCACCACCCTGATCAATCTGAACATCGGCTTTCTGCGGCAAGGCACCACCCTCACCTATGTCTACGGCAGCTTGCCGGTGTTCACGCACGACGTCGACGACCTGGAGAGTTTCCGCATGTTCACCAGTCAATTGTATATCAACGGCAGTGCCAGTCAGGCCGAGATCTGCCGGGCCTTTGGAGTGAGCAAAATCAGTGTGTTGCGCAGTGTGAAGCGATACCGGGAAAAGGGCATGGCCGGTTTTTTTGCACCTCGTGTCTGTCGTGGGCCGGCGGTGTTGACGCCTGCGGTGCTAGAGCAGGTGCAACAACTCCTTGACGAGGAACACGGTATACCCGATATCGCCAAGGAACTGGGCCTGAAAGCCGATACCCTGCACAAGGCACTCCGTGCGGGTAAACTGCGTCGTCCTCAAAAAAAAAGACCTGTGCCCGCCACCGTCCGACGGCAGCAGTAAGAGCGAGCGAAGCCGGCATGACGCGGCAGCCCCCATTGGCATGGGGGCAACGGACACCATCGGCCGGATTCTGGCCAGCCTGTTCGCCCAAGGCCCGGTCAGTCCTGTTTTTGCCGATAGCCTCGATGTAACCAATGGCGGGGTTTTGCTCGGCTTGCCCGCCCTGCTGCACCTGGGGTTGCTGAGCCATCTGGAGATTCTTGCCCTGCCGGACGGATACTACCGGCTGGATTCCATCTTGCTACTGCTCGCCTTCATGGCGTTGGCCCGGGTCAAAAATATTGAGTGGTTGCGGTACCGTCCGCCGGGAGAATGGGGCAAACTGCTTGGTCTTGATCGGATCCCGGAGGCGAAAACCCTGCGCAACAAAGTGCGGCTACTGACCGAGGAAGGTCAGGCGCAGCAATGGAGCGGAGCCCTGAGCCGGGACTGGATGGCGATGTTTCCGGAAACCACGGGTGTGCTCTATATCGACGGGCATGTTCGGGTGTACCACGGCAGCCAGACAGAATTACCCCGGCATTATGTGGCCCGGCAACAACTCTGCCTCCGGGCGACCACCGATTATTGGGTCAACGCCATGGACGGCCAGCCGTTTTTCATGGTCAACCAACCGGTCGACCCCGGGCTACTGACGGTTCTTGAAGAGGAGATCGTTCCCCGCCTGGAGCGCGAGCTTCCCCTTCAGGCGGATCGGTGTGGATCGACCGAACCCCTGACACCCCGGTTCACCCTGGTCTTTGACCGGGAAGGCTACAGTCCTGATTTTATGGCCAGGATGCTGGCAAAAGGAATCGCCTGTCTGAGCTACCACAAGTATCCCGGCGACGACTGGCCGGCGGCGGAGTTCTCCCCGCGCACGGTCAACCTGGTCTCGGGTCAGGACGAAGAGATGCTCCTGTCCGAACGCAACACCCTGCTCGGCAAAAATATCAAAGTGCGCGAGATTCGCAAGCTCAGCCAAAGCGGTCATCAGACGGCGATTATCTCCACCGATTTCAGGCGGGATATCACCCATTGCGCCGCTGCCATGTTCGCTCGCTGGTGCCAGGAAAACTTTTTCCGATACATGCGCGAACACTACAATCTCGATGGCCTGGCCGACTACAGCACCGATAGTCTTCCTGGCAGCACCCGGGTGGTTAATCCCCAGTATCGGGAGCTGGACAGCGAGGTGAAAAAACAGGCGGCCCGGCTGGCGCGGAAACGATGCGAATGCGACGCGATCGTGCTCTGTGACGATATCGAGCCGGAGGTCGTGATCGCCTATGAAACCAAGAAATCAGCCTTACGAGAAGAGGTCGACCATATGGAAGTGGACCTGGCCGACCTGAAGGCCTGCCGGAAAGCAACGCCCAGACATGTGCAGTTTGCCGATTTGCCCGAGGAGGACCGGTTCCGGATGCTGGGCATGAAGAGCAAGTATTTCATCGACACAATCAAGCTCATCGCCTACCGGGCCGAGACCGCCATGGCCAATATTGTGCGGCAATCCATGCGTCGTAAGGACGATGCCCGCAGTCTGCTCCGTAGCCTGTATGCCACCGAGGCCGATATCCTCCCGGATCTGCCCGGGCAAAAACTCACGGTACGACTCCATCAACCGGCTACCCGCTGCAGTCGGGATGCGATTTTGCACCTCATCGGAGAATTGAATGCAACCCGGACGGTTTTTCCGGGCACGCCCTCCGGTTGGCCTACGAATTGGTATCGTAACAAAATCTCTCGAGGTCAGGAGGTCTGATCCTCAACCAAGAAGTGGCCAACCTACCCTATCGCAAAATCAACACCGAGCCGGAAATATTCCTCAAAACCATCACCTCTCTCGCAACGATCTGGTCGTCAACGCCGAATGCCTGTTTTTGTGGTACTGGCTGGCCGATCTCTTTGCCAAGGAAAACATCCGCTTCATCCTCGGCTATGCGCTCTACATGCGGGCCGCGGCCCTCCTTTCACTCCACAATCCGATACCCTGCCGACTTCAACGACGGCTACACACTATAGCCTTGAAATTATTTGATTATTTTCTTAATTAACATTTGCATGGCTGTACTTAGCTGGCATGCAGAAGAGGTTATATTTGACCGATGGTTAGATATGACCTCTTTTGCATTAGGGGGCGAGGGGTGTGACTGATACGGCCAATTGAAATATATGTTAAAAATTCAATGTGTTGTACGGATGGATATCCTGCACTGAGGATTGGCCCGGAGATTGCTTTTACGGTTAAAGGGAATACCGAAAGCCACAAGAGCAAACAAGAGTGGGATTTAAATGGCATGCCCTCGTAATTTCAATCCATAAGGCCATGAGGGGCAACGCTCTGTGTGTCGAATCAATCT
>CAIMMA010000665.1 GCA_903842475.1 uncultured bacterium | reverse complement strand
CTGCGAGCGCATGGGCATGAGCGTGGAGGAGTTTAAAAAAAAGAACGCCTTGACGCTGTCCGACGTTCGCAGGAGGCAAAACCCGGTATAACCCTGCCCACAGGAATGCTTTGCAGAAAGGTCGGCATGAGTCGGCAAAACTTTTATAAGGCGCGCAAACAGCGTTTGCATCAGCAGGTCGATGCGGAGCTTGTGGCCGCATTGGTCAAGGAGCAACGGGCTGTGCAGCCACGATTGGGCGGACGCAAGCTTTTCCACCTGCTAAAGCCCGAGTTGAACATGGCCGAAGTGCGTGTGGGGCGGGATCGTTTTTTTGGCATCCTCAGAGGCAAAGGGTTGCTGCTCGAAGCGTTGCCCAAAGCGCCATATACCACCAACAGCCGGCACGGCCTGGCGGTATTCAACAATCGGATTGCCGCCCTGCCCATCACCGCGCCCAATCAAGTATGGGTCAGCGATATCACCTACATCCGCAGCGGTGATTCGTTTGTTTACTTAAGCCTCATCACGGATAAGTATTCGCGCAAAATCGTTGGGCACCACGTCGCCGACACGCTGGGAGCCGAGGACTGCCTGCAAGCGCTGCAGATGGCTTTGGCCAATAAGCCTGAAGGCAGCCATCCGATCCATCATTCCGACCGGGGCTGCCAGTATTGTTCCCACGTCTATGTGGACACGCTGCGTGAGCATGGCTTGGGGATCAGCATGACGGAGGAAAATCACTGTGCTGAAAATGCATTGGCGGAACGGATGAACGGGATCCTCAAGCAGGAATATTGGCTGGAAGGCACCTTCCGGAACAAGGAGTTGGTTCCGCCAGCAGTGGCCGAGGCTATCTGGCTGTATAACACCCGCCGTCCGCATCAGGCCTTGAAGTACAAAACACCGCAAGAGGTTCACGCACAGGCGGCGTGAAGAGCACAAAACCATGCATCGAAGCAGAACAAATATGTGACAACTTTAGATCAGGACTTGACCCCGGAGCCGCAGACCAAGAGCATTAACTACGAAACACTCGAAAGCGGACGAAAAAGATGGAAGAGACTCACCACGGAGACACGGAGGCACTGAGTCCGGACCCGGAGGAGGTCCGATCAAATCAGATTTGATCGGATGGTTTACTTGGTGGAGGTGGAGGAGAAGGAAAGGCCACGAAGGGCGCACAAGTAGCGGTCAGCTTTCAGCTATCAGCGGGCAGCGCCGGAATTCAACTACGAAAAGCGCTAAAGTAGCTGCCAGCGTCCGGCGTTCATTCTTCGCCGAGCGCCTCGAGGTCGGCCAGGTCTTTTTTCCTGCCGGTTGCGCGCTTGTTGGCGACCAGTTCGTGCCGGCCGATGAAGCAGACGGGCACCCCGCCATAAGTTCCGGGGACCCCCGCCCCGGAGGCTTCTTTCCATGACACGCCGGTAAGCGAGGTGATCAGGTCGATGCGGACCGGCGGCACACCCAACTGGACAACCTTTTCCGGCAGGCAGAAATCTTCAACCGCCAGGTTCAGACTGCCAAACCCAAATTCCGAAAGCGCCTTGAGGATACGCCCGGCATTTGCCCTGTCGGGCTTAATGAAAATATCGATATCCCCCGTGAAACGGGGCGCGCCATGGAAGGCGAGCGCGTATCCGCCAACGATCAGGTATTTAACCTTGTGAACGTTGAATAACGCGAGCAGATCTTTGAAGTCTTGCTGAACTTCCATATTGCTTTCTCAGAAGGTCAACGGCCTCGACCCGATCGGCCGGCGAGCGTTTTTTCCAGAAATCGAGATCACGCAAAACGTCATCCGACTCCTGCAAACTACTTTTACGTACAACCGGTTTAACCATATTGATAATTTACCAATATTCAGTTTCCCGGTAAAGGACTCTTTGCCTGCCGGATTTTCCTGCAAGAGATGGAAAGTTCCGGAATTGCCCACTGACCACACTAATG
>CAIMMA010000664.1 GCA_903842475.1 uncultured bacterium | reverse complement strand
TGCTGGCCCAGAAGACCCATGCCCCGAATTTAAAACTGATCTTCGAGGCCGGGACGCTGGACGGCAGGCCGCCGGAACTGCCGACCTCGGTGGGCGACGCCCGCTGCGAATCCGGCGCCAGTCGTAGCTCCGGGCTGTTCGACGCCTTTTCCATCGCCCAGCGCGGCTATGTTGACCTGGGCTTTCTCGGCGGCGCTGAGGTCGACCAGTACGGCAACCTCAACACCACCTGCATCGGCGACTATCTCAACCCCGAACTCCGCCTCACCGGCAGCGGCGGCAACCCGGACATCAACTCGTTCGCCAAACGGACCGTGTTTATCATGGTCCATGAAAAACGACGCTTTGTCGAGCATGTCAGCTATATCACCAGCCCCGGCTGGCGGGTGAAGCGATGGCCGGGCGGCGAATTCGTCCATCGTAAGGAACTCTATGGAGCAGCCTTTCGCGGCGGTCCTTCGGCCGTCATCAGCACCGCCGGCGTGTTCCGTTTCGACGAGCAGGACGGCCATATGTACCTCGACACCTGCCATCCCGGCAAAACCCCGGCCGAGATCAAGGACCTCTGCCAATTCGACCTCGACATTTCCCGGGTTGCGGGCGAAACCCACCCGCCCACCCGCGAAGAACTCCATTTCATCCATGACGTCCTCGATCCCGACCAGATCTTCATCCCCAAGGTGAAGAAAGCCTGAGCCGGGCACCCGAAAGCTGCAAGAACACAGGGCGTTGCATACTCATGCAACGCCCTGTTGTATGAGAGGGGGGCGAAAAAGGTTTTTTGGCGGATGGTGCCGATTTGTCCCGGTCGATGGTCATGGTCCCTACCTTGATCGGCTTGTACCAAGGTCAGTCTGTGAGCAGGGATAGCGTCGCTTTCTGCGGCAGCCCGTATCGCCATGTTTCCGTGCATCTTTCGATTCTTTTAGAGGTCTCTGTCATTCGTATTGTTGACAGAAAGCGCTTCCTCTACTATCCATAGTACAAGTATGGATGTGACTACCCGGTCACTCTCTGCCGCCGCGGAAATCGAGTCGTACGTGAGGAGCCTATGGATTATCGATTGCCTGGACTGCTGCTGACCGGAGCCTCCGGTTTTGTCGGGCGGAATTTCATCAAGGCGGTTGGCGATGACAGCTTTCGCCTTTTCTGCGTGGGCCGTCGCTCCATGGAAGAAGCCGGGGTGCAGGCGCATGCGAATCTGCGGTGGACGCAGGTCGATATCGCCGATTGGGATACGCTCAAGGATCTTATTCAACGGGTGAAAGATCACGGCGGCATTGATTATGTGCTCCATCTGGCCGGCTACTACGATTTCACCAACAGCGACCATCCCAGTTATGCCCGAACCAATGTGGCGGGCACCAAAAACATGCTGGAACTGGCCAGGCATCTGGAGGTCAAACGTTTCATCTTTGCCAGCAGCCAGGCCGCCTGTTCGTTCGATGCGCCCGTCAGTGAAGAGAGCCCGCCGGATGCCGATATGCCCTATGCCCGGAGCAAGCGGGCGGGAGAAGAGCTGGTTCGGGCCTATTCGCAATGGTTTCCCTGCGCCATTGCCAGGATTGCGGCGGTATTCAGCGACTGGTGCGAGTATCCGCCCCTCTACAGCCTGCTGAACAACTGGCTCTCCGGCAAGCTGGTCGATTCGCGGGTCATGGCCGGACATGGTCAATCAGCCATACCCTTTATCCATGTGCATGATCTCGTCCAGTTTTTCCTGCAGGTGATCGATAAAAGCGCCGAACTCGAGCGACTTATCATCCTCAACGCCGGCCCGAACGGGGCAACCTCACATCTCGAACTTTTTCAGATCGCCACCCAGTACTTTTACGCCAAACCGCATAAGCCGTTTTTTGTCCCTCGGCGGCTGTTGATCCCCATGATCCTGGCGCGTCGTCTCCTCAGCCGGATGCAGGGCAAGAAAGCCTTTGAACAGCTGTGGATGCTTGATTATGTAGACAAGCAGTTGGTCGCCCAGAGCGCTAAAACCCACAACATCCTCGCCTGGGAACCCAGTCCCCGGAAATCCATAGCCCGGCGGCTGGTTTTTCTGATCGAAAACATGCAGAGAAATCCCGAACTCTGGCAGACCTGGAACGAGGCCATGCTTCGCAAGACCCGTGATCGCCCCTACCTGGTGCTGCACCAGATGCTCGGCGACCTACTGGAGAAGATTCGCGATCAGGCCATTGAAGATATTACCGGGCAGTTGCTGGATACCGAGCAGCAGGAAGATAAGGCGACCAATGTCTCCTTGTTCTTGAACGGCCTGGACAGGAAGGTGATGCACTCGTACCTGCGGCTGCTTTATCAATTGATCGTGACGGTCATCCGCACCAGAAACCGGCCGATGATGCGGCAATATGCGCTGATCGTCGCGCTGCAGCCCATGGAGGCTGGATTCAGCAAGGCGGTTGAGAGCTATTGTCTTTATTATATCGGTGAATTCCTCATCTATCGCCTGCGTGGTATGCCGGAGCTGCGCCAGCACACTGACCGGGTGGAGGAATTTATTTCGGTGGCCATGCATATGGCCATTGATCAGATCGAGGATCAGGCCGAGTTGTCGAGGATGCAGAATCCCCGATTGCTTGAAGAACTCGCCACGCGGCCGCCGCCCGAGGACAACGGTCCCATGGAGGAGGCCATCGTCCAGCTTGAGGAACTGTGCAGCGAGGCGGTTTCCGGACAATCCTGGACCAGTCCGCTCTATATGACCTGGGGTAATGTGCGGGATACCGCTTCTTTTTGAGGGCCCGGTCAGGCCGCCCAATCCCGGGTCATGCCGTGGGGCTCAGAGCTTCCTCCCCAAGGTGAAGAAAGGTCGAGGTTGCTCATGGCCCCATAACCAGGCAGGCAGCCCCAGAAGGACTGGGCAGCCTGCCTGTTTTTTTTTGTGCCGTCCTACCAGCCCCGCATCAGATAATCGTGGATGGAGTCGGCGGCCTTCCGTCCCGCCCCCATGGCCAGGATCACGGTCGCAGCACCCGTGACGATATCGCCACCGGCCCAGACACCCCGCATGGAGGTCTTGCCGTTTTCCGGGTCCGCCGCAATGTTGCCCCAGCGGTTGAGCCGGATTCCCGGCTCGGAACTGGTAAGCAAGGGATTGGCCCCGGAACCCACGGCAATGATGGCCAGATCACAGTCCATGGTGAAATCCGCGCCTTCGATGGGCACTGGCCTGCGGCGACCTGAACCGTCCGGTTCCCCGAGGGTCATGCGCTCACAGGTCACGGTGGTCAGGCGGCCATCCTCATCCCCGTCATACCGCAGGGGGTTGGCCAGCAGCAGGAATTCCACGCCCTCCTCTTCCGCATGGTGGGATTCTTCGGCACGGGCGGGCATCTCCTCCCGGGACCTGCGGTAGACGATTTTCACCGATTCCGCCCCCATGCGCAGGGCGGTGCGGGCGGAATCCATGGCCACGTTGCCGCCGCCCACCACCACCACATTCCGGCCCGGCACCATGGGGGTGTCATAGAGCGGATCATAGGCCTTCATGAGATTGGTTCGAGTCAGGTATTCATTGGCGGAGTAAACGCCAATGAGATTTTCTCCCGGTATATTCATGAACCGGGGCAGTCCGGCGCCAACCCCCACAAAAACCGCGTCATACCCTTCGGCAAGCAGCTCGCTCACATCCACGGCCCGGCCCACCACGGTGTTGCAGGCGATTTCCACCCCGAGATTTTCCAGGGTGTGCACTTCCGACTCGACGATGGCCTTGGGCAGGCGGAATTCGGGGATGCCGTAGATCAGCACGCCGCCCGGCTTGTGAAAGGCCTCAAAGACGGTCACATGGTGGCCCTTCAGTACCAGATCTCCGGCCACGGTGAGCCCGGATGGGCCGCTGCCCACCACGGCCACGCGTTTTCCGGTGGGCGCTTGTTTTTGGGGCAGAGAGCCGTCGCCCTTGGCCCGTTCCCAATCCGCGAGGAAACGTTCCAGGTTGCCGATGGCCACGGGACTGCCTTTTTTGCCGAGGACGCACTGCCCTTCGCACTGGCTTTCCTGGGGACAGACCCTGCCGCAGACCGCGGGCAGGGCATTATTCTCCCAGATGATGCGAATGCCTTCGGCAAACCGGCCCGCGGCGATGGCGCGAATAAACCGGGGGATGGGGACGGCCAC